>NZ_JBEGDB010000717.1:0-500 GCF_043638955.1 Bradyrhizobium sp. 31Argb
ACCGCCATCTTGGCGTCCAGTTTCGGGCGGAAGCCATACTGGTTGTCCAGCAGGTCCGCTTCGAAGATGGCGCCGATCACCAGCATCGCCGCCGTCATGACCGTCCGGTCTTTTACGGTTGGAATGCTAAGCGGTCGACGTCCGCCATTGCTCTTCGGTATCCATACTCTCAGCAGGGGCTGTGGTCGGTAGTTGCTCGACATCAGCTCCTCTCTGGCATTTTCCAGCCATCGCTCGCGTCCCTCGGTTTCGATCTGAGCAAATGTGACGTCATCTACCCCAGGAGCGCCCCGATTTCCACGGCAGCGCCTGTAGGCTTCTTCCAGCACATCCAATCTGCAGACTTTGTCCCAAAGAGAGTAGAATCGATAGTCCGGTTCAGCCTTAGCTTTCGCCTGCAGCGAGGTTTGAAGTTTCTGAACGGATATTTCCGGTGTTGCTAGGTTCATCACCAATCGCCGTGTTCTCAACTGTCGTTCTCGCATGGATCGAGTCAGGGT
>NZ_JBEGDB010000718.1:0-500 GCF_043638955.1 Bradyrhizobium sp. 31Argb
TCCGTTACGAGACTTTCGGCTCGAGCGGCCTGCTGCCGACCCAAGCGTTCCGGGTGCGGCTCAAGGACGAAGGCACCGAGATCGAGATCCCGCGCGACCGCTCGCTGCTCGAGGTGCTCAACGACGCCGGCCACGAGGTGATGAGCGATTGTCGCCGGGGCGAGTGCGGCGTTTGCGCCATCGACGTCGTCGCCTTCGACGGCGAGATCGACCATCGCGATGTCTTCTTCAGCGATCACCAGAAGCGCGAAAACCGAAAGATCTGCGCCTGCGTCTCGCGCGCCCGCGGCACGATCACGGTCGACACGCTGCATCGGGCGGATGCGACATAGCTCACTCGCCTGGCCCGCCTACGCTACGCCGCGTGCGTTTTCTTCGCATCGAGCAGGCCGCAACCTGGGCGGCTGGCACCGGCCGGCCGATCAGGTAGCGTGAACTTCGTCGCAATCGATCTGGCGCAATATTCGAGCTGGTTGGTTGTCTCGATACCCTCCGCCACG
>NZ_JBEGDB010000072.1:0-31524 GCF_043638955.1 Bradyrhizobium sp. 31Argb
GTCACTTTGGCGTAGAGCTCACCAGGCCGCCGCCCAGCGCGCGCACTTCAAAACAAAAAGACAACTGTAATGCTAGTGCACCACCTCGAACAAACCGGCTGCGCCCATGCCGCCACCGACGCACATGGTCACAACAGCATATTTCGCCTTGCGGCGGCGCCCTTCGATCAGGGCGTGGCCGGTAAGCCGTGCGCCCGACATGCCGTAGGGATAGCCGACCGCGATCGCGCCGCCATTGACGTTGAGCTTCTCCGGATCGATGCCGAGCTTGTCGCGGCAATAGAGCACCTGCACCGCGAAGGCCTCGTTGAGCTCCCAGAGGTCGATGTCCTCAACCTTCAGGCCATGGCGCTTGAGCAGGCGCGGCACGGCGAAGACCGGGCCGATCCCCATCTCGTCGGGCTCACAGCCGGCGGAGACGAAACCGCGGAAGATGCCGAGCGGCGTCAAGCCGCGCTTGGCCGCTTCCTTGTCGCTCATGATGACGGTCGCACTGGCGCCATCGGAAAGCTGGCTGGCGTTGCCGGCGGTGATGGTAAAACCTTCGCCGCGCACCGGCTTCAGGCCGGCAAGGCCTTCGGCCGTGGTCTCGGGCCGCGGACCCTCATCCTGCGACAGCGTCACCTCCTTGAACGAGACCGCGCCGGTCGCCTTGTCGGTCACCGCCATCTGGGTGGTGATCGGCGCCAGCTCGTCCTTGAACTTGCCGCCCTGCTGGGCGGCTGCGGTGCGGCGCTGGCTCTCCAGCGAATATTCGTCCTGCTTCTCGCGCGAGATATTGTAGCGCTTGGCGACCACTTCGGCGGTGTCGATCATGGGCATGTAGACCTCGCCCTTGATCTTCAGGAGTGCCGGGTCCTGCGCGTGGAACGTATTGATCTTGTCGTTCTGCACCAGGCTGATCGATTCACCACCGCCGCCGACCGCGATCTCGACGCCGTCGAACAACACCGAGCGCGCGGCAAGCGCGATCGCCTGCAGGCCCGAGGCACATTGCCGGTCGATGGTGGTGCCGGCGACGGTCACCGGAAGGCCGGCGCGGAGCAGCGCCTTGCGCGCGATGTTGCCGCCGGTTGCGCCCTGCTGCAGGGCTGCGCCCATCACGACGTCCTCGATCTCCTTCGGGTCGACCTTGGCGCGCGCAACCGCTTCGCCGATGGCATGTCCAAGCAGGGTTGCGCCTTCGGTGACGTTGAGCGCGCCGCGATAGGCCTTGCCGATCGGCGTGCGGGCGGTGGAGGCGATAACGGCGTCGGTCATGAACGACCTCCTGTTGCGGTTTCTGGTTGTTGTTTCGTTGCGCTGTCCGAAGCGGCCTTCTGCTGACGCAATTCGTGGCGGGAAAGTTTTCCGACCGGCGTGCGCGGCAATTCCTCGACGAATTCGAGCGCCGCCGGCAGTTCATGCTTGCCGAGCTTGCCGGTGAGGAAGGCGCGCAGATCGTCGATCGTGAACGACGCCGCTCCGTCGCGCAGCTTGATGAAGGCTTTCGCAGCCTCGCCCCGGTAGTCGTCGGAGATGCCGATCACGATCACTTCCTGCACCGACGGATGCGTATAGATCGCCTGCTCGATCATCTGCGGATAGACGTTGAAGCCGCCGGAGATGATCATGTCCTTCTTGCGGTCGACCAGGTAGAAATAGCCGTCCGCATCCATGTAGCCGATGTCGCCGGTGAGGAAGCGGTCGCCGACAAAGGCTTCCGCGGTTTCCTTCGGCCGGTTCCAGTAGCCCTTGGTGACATTCGGCCCGCGAATCCGGATCTCGCCGACTTCGCCCACGGGCAAGACCTGCTTCGGATCATCCAGCGAGACCACATCGAGCTCGATGCCCGGCAGCATCAGGCCGATCGAGCCGGGCTTGTCCGGCCCTTCCTTCACATGACCGGTCCCCGGGGAACAAGTCTCCGTCATGCCCCAGCCGCTGCGCAGCTTCATGCCGACGCGGCGCTCGAAGATCTTGGCGACTTCCACCGGCAGCGGCGCGCCGCCGGAACCGCAGCTCACCAGCGAGGATAGGTCGCGTTTGTCGAGATCGGGCAGGGCGGCGATCGCGATCCACATCGTGGGTACGCCGGGGAACACGGTGGCGCGCTTCTCCTCGATGTCGCGCATCACGGCCTGGACGTCGAAGCGCTGGTGCAGCGAGATCAGATGGCCGTGCCGGATCGAGGACAGCAGCACGACCGTCAGCGCATAGATGTGGAACAGCGGCAGCACGCAGATCACTCGCTCGATCGCATCGCGTTCCGCGCGGGCCGCCTTGCCCCAGACCTCATAGATCGACACCGCTGCGGTCAGATTGCCGTGGCTCAGCATCGCGCCCTTCGGCAGGCCGGTGGTGCCGCCGGTATATTGCAGCAGCGCGACGTCGTCGGCGCTCACCTCGGGCCATTTGGCCGCCCTGGTCGCGCCGTCGACGAACTGGCGATAGGTGATGATGGCGGGATTGTCGGGCAGCGCGGTCTGGGGTGTGCCGACCTTGCCCCAATGATCGTCCTCGCAGACGATCAGCCGATCGAGCAGGCCCTTGTCGAGGAACTTCAGCGCGGTCGGCAACAGTGCCGAGAGGTTGCTGGTGATAAGGATACGCGCGCCGGAATCCGAGAGCTTGTGCGAGAGCGCGATCTCGCCGTCGAGCGGCGAGAGATGCACGACGCGGGCACCGGCCTTCAGCGCGCCGAAGAAGTTGATGGGATGGTCGGGCGTATTGCCGAGGAACAGCGCCACCGACGTGTCCCTGCCGTAGCCGGCCCGCAGGAATGCGGAAGCCGCGGTTTCGACCAGCGCTTCCAGTTCCGCATAGGCGATCGGCCGGTCGCGGAATTCGATCACCGTCCGCGGGCCGTAGGCTGCGGCGGCGGTCGACAGCAAATCAGGCAATGTGCCGCGCGCGATCGGGTCGTCCCAATGCACGCCCTTCGGATAAAACTGTTCGCCGGGATGGGTCATGATGCTCCAGCCAGATACGCCGTCATTCCGGGGCGCGACGAAGTCGCGAACCCGGAATCTCGAGGTTCCGGGTTCGCGCTGCGCGCGCCCCGGAACGACAACGAGTGAGCACACGGCCCATCAAGCCGCCTTCGACGCCGCGGCGAGCGAAGCAAACGTCTTGCCTTCGTCGGCGAGGCGCTTGAGCAGCGGCGCCGGCTCGAGCGAGGGATCGTTGGTCTCCTTGGCGTAGAAGGCGAGGCGATCGGCGATGTGCTTCAGGCCCACCGTGTCGGCCCAGAACATCGGGCCGCCGCGGTAGATCGGCCAGCCATAGCCATAGAGCCAGACCACGTCGATGTCGGAAGGCCGCGCCGCGATGCCCTCCTCCAGGATGCGCGCACCCTCGTTGATCATCGGGTACATCATGCGCTCGAGGATCTCGTCGTCGCTGACGACGCGCTTCTTGCGGCCGAGGCGCGCGAGCGTCTCGTCAATCAGCTTCTCGACTTCCGGATCGGGCAGTGCCGCGCGCGAGCCCGCCTCGTACTTGTAATAGCCCTTGCCGGTCTTCTGGCCGAAGCGGCCGGCCTCGCACAGCGCGTCCGCGATCTCCGACTTGATGCCGCGGTCCTTGCGCGAGCGCCAGCCGATGTCGAGGCCGGCGAGGTCGCCCATCGCGAACGGGCCCATCGGCATGCCGAACTTGGTCACCACGGCATCGACCTGCTGCGGGAGCGCGCCCTCGAACAACAGCTTTTCGGCCTGCTTGCCGCGCTGGGCCAGCATGCGGTTGCCGACGAAGCCATCGCAGACGCCGACCACTGCCGGCACTTTTGCAATTTTGCGCGCGATCGAGACTGCCGTCACCAGCGCATCGGGCGCAGTCTTCTCCGCGCGCACGATCTCGCACAGCTTCATAACGTTCGCGGGCGAGAAGAAGTGCATGCCGAGCACGTCCTGCGGCCGTTTCGTCTCCTTCGCGATGTCGTCGATGTTCAGGTAGGACGTGTTGGAGGCGAGCACGGCGCCCGGCTTGGCATATTGATCGAGCTTGCCGAACACTTCCTTCTTGACCGCCATGGTCTCGAACACCGCCTCGATGACGAGGTCGGCGTCCTTGACATTCTCGAGGCCGACCACGCCGGTGATGAGCGCCATCCGCTTGGCGGGCGCATCTGCTGGGATACCACCACGGGCCGCTGTCGCCTCATAGTTCTTCTGCATCACGCCCAGGCCGCGCTTGAGCTGCTCCTCGCTGGTCTCGATCAGCGTCACAGGAATGCCGGCATTGGCAAACGACATCGCGATGCCGCCGCCCATGGTGCCGGCGCCGATGATCGCGACACGCTCGACCGGCCGCGACTTCGTGCCATCTGGTACACCAGCGATCTTCGCGGCTTCGCGTTCGGCAAAGAAGGCATAGCGCTGCGCCTTGGACTGGTCGCTGGCGACCAGCTTCAGGAAGGTCTCGCGCTCCTTCTTCAGCCCCTCATCGAACGGAAGGTCGATCGCAGCACCGACCGCGTCGGCGGCGGCGAACGGCGCTTCCAGGCCGCGTGCGCGCTTGGTCAGTGCGGCGACCGCATTGGTGAAGATCGAGCGATCGGCCTTCGCTGCAGCGAGCTTGGAGTCGTCGTCGCGCAACTTGCGCAACGGGCGCTTCTCCGCCAGCAGCTTGCGCGCGAAGGCCCCGCCGCCGGCGGCCGGTCCCTCGACGATCTCTTCGATCAACCCGCTCTTGAGCGCTTCCGCGGCGCCGATCGGATCACCGCCGACGATCATCTTGACCGCAAGTTCCGGTCCGACTGCGCGCGGCAGCCGCTGGGTGCCGCCCGCGCCGGGTAGCAGGCCAAGCTTGACTTCGGGCAGGCCGAGCCGGGCGTCCTTGGTCGCCACGCGATAGTGGCATGCCAGAGCGACCTCGAGGCCGCCGCCGAGCGCGGTGCCGTGGATCGCGGCAACGATCGGCTTCGGTGAATTCTCCATCACCTCCAGCACCTCGTTGAGGCCGGGCGGCTTCGGCGGCTTGCCGAATTCGGTGATGTCGGCGCCGGCGATGAAGGTGCGGCCGGCGCAGGTCAGCACGATCGCCTTCACTTCGGCATCGGCAATCGCGCTCTTGATGCATTCCAGGATGCCGCCGCGTACCGCGGCACTCAGCGCATTGACCGGAGGATTGTTAACCGTGACGATGCCAATGTCGTCATGCCGCTCGAGTTTTACGACTTCGCTCACGAGACTCTCCTTGGATGCTGTGTTCTTTTGCAGTGTGTTCTTTTGCAAGGCGTTCTTGCAGTTCTTGCGTTTAGTGGCTAATTTCGCACTGCGAAATTAAATTCCACATCTTGACAGGGATGGGTTATTTTGAAGCACGTCCCTTGTCAACGAGATCGACAAAGTGACAGGGAATGAAGCGTTCAGGAAAGAAGGCGGCGACCGATCGCAATTTTGTGGTCGCGCTTTCCCGTGGATTGGAAGTTCTGCGCGCATTCCGTCCCAATGACGGGCTTCTCGGCAATCAGGAGATTGCGGCCCGCACCAATTTGCCGAAGCCAACCGTTTCACGGTTGACCTATACGTTGACCAAGCTCGGTTACCTTACACCCGTGCCGCGTTTCGAGAAGTACCAACTCGCGCCCTCTGCCATGGCGCTGGGTTATGCCGCGCTTGCCAATCTCGGCGTCCGGCATTTGTCCGAGCCCTATCGCGAGGACGTGATGCGCGCGACCGGCGGTGCGGTTGCGGTGGGCGGGCGCGACCGGCTCAGCATGATCTATTTCGGACAGAGTCGGAATGGACTGACGCTCGGCGTTCAGCTCGATGTCGGTTCGCGGATACCAATAGCGACCACCGCGATGGGACGCGCCTATATCTGGGCGCTGCCGGACGATGAGCGTGCCGCTTTGCTGCGCGAGCTTCGCGACCACTACGGCAGCCGCTGGCCAAAGATACGCGACGGCATCGAGCGCTCGGGCGAATTGGTAGCGAAGCGCGGTTTTGCAATTTCTGCTGGCGAATGGCAGGACGATGTTCACGCCGTCGGCGTCGCATTGCAGCTCAATGACGGAACCGGTCCGTATGCGTTCAATTGCGGCGCGCCGGCATTCCGCTTTACGGAAGACCGGTTGCTCGACGATATTGGACCTCGCCTTGTCGCGATGGTAAGGAACATCGAGCAGGCGCTTGGTGGGGTAGCGCCGCAATCCAGAAAAGCTGAAAGCAAAAAGTCGAGATCAGGAGGGAAAGTTGCACGTGTGGCCGAGGGCATCTGACAGCCTTCTTCATCGCCGGCGCGATCATTCGCGCGGCGCCCTCCGCCCTCTCAAGCGGGCGGGCGAGACGAGATGACGCAGGCACAACTCGCGCAGGGTCATGCGCCACTGCTCGCGGTTCGCGACGTCAGCGTCGTGTTCGGCGGCATCGTCGCGTTGAACGGCGTCTCCTTCGACATGCATCAGGGCCAGATCCTGGGACTGATCGGACCGAACGGCGCCGGCAAGACGACGCTCTTCAATTGCCTCTCACGGCTCTATCAGCCGAGCTCCGGCGACATCCTGATGGAAGGCGTGAGCATCCTCAGCCGCCCGCCGCACAAGATCGCCGAGATCGGCATCGGTCGCACCTTCCAGAACGTGGCGCTGTTTCCCAATCTCTCGGTGCTCGACAATGTCCGCGTCGGGACGCACGCGCGCACGTCCAGCGACATCATCAGCGACTCGCTCAAGCTCGCCTGGATCAGGCGCACCGAGGCTTCGGTCAACAAGAAGGTGCACGATATCCTGGCTTATCTCGACCTCGAGGACGTCGCGCACAGCATCGTTTCGGGCCTGCCGTTCGGCACCCAGAAGCGCGTCGAACTGGCCCGCGCGCTCGCGGCCGATCCGAAGATCCTGCTGCTGGACGAGCCGGCCGGCGGCCTCAACCATGAAGAGGTCTATGTGCTCGGCGACCTCGTCCGCAAGATCCGCGACGAGCGCAAGATCACCGTGCTCCTGGTCGAACACCACATGGGCATGGTGATGTCGACCGCCGACCACGTCGTCGCGCTCAATTTCGGCCGCAAGCTCGCGGAGGGAACCCCTAGCCAGGTCCAGGCCGACCCCGACGTCATCAAGGCCTATCTCGGGAGCAAGGACCAATGACGACGATGCTCAACGTCAAGGATCTGCGCGCCTACTACGGCCAGGTCCAGGCGCTTCACGGCCTCAGCTTTTCCCTGAACGAAGGTTCGCTCACCACGCTGCTCGGGGCCAACGGCGCCGGCAAGACCACCACGCTGCGGGCGATCTGCAACATGGTGCGCTCGACCGGCGCGGTCGAATTCGAGGGCAAGCCGATCGGCAATCGTTCGACTGAGAACGTCGTCCGCCTCGGCATCGCCCATGTGCCGCAGGGCCGCGGCACCTTCACCAACATGACGGTGGAGGAGAATCTGCAGCTCGGCGCCATCACGCGCGGCGACAAGAAGAACATCGTCGCCGACATCGAGCGCATGTACGACCACTTCCCGGTGCTCAAGCAGCGCTATACGCAACAGGCCGGCACGCTGTCGGGCGGCGAGCAGCAGATGCTCGCGGTCGCGCGCGCGCTGATGCTGCGGCCGCGGCTGATGCTGCTGGATGAGCCGTCGTTCGGCCTGGCGCCGCTGGTGGTGCGCGACCTGTTCCGCATCCTCGGCAAGATCAACCGCGAGGACAAGGTCACCATCCTGGTGGTCGAGCAGAACGCGCAGCTCGCGCTCGAACTCGCCGATCAGGCCTATGTGATCGAAACCGGACGCATCGTGATGTCCGGCAACGCCAAGGACGTCGCCAACAACGAAGACGTTCGTAAATCCTATCTGGGTTACTGAGGGAGCGAGGACCATGGAGCTTTTTGCCAACCAAGTCCTGGCCGGCATCGCCACGGGCGCGATCTACGCCTGCATGGCGCTCGCCGTCGTGATGATCTACCAGGCGATCGACCATCTCAATTTCGCGCAAGGCGAAATGGCGATGTTCTCGACTTTCATGTCCTGGCAGATGATGCAATGGGGCGTGCCCTATTGGGGGGCGTTCATCCTCACCGTCATCCTTTCCTTCGCCGGTGGCATCCTGATCGAGCGGCTGTTGTTCAAGCCCTTGGCGAAGGCGCCGGTCTTGACCAACGTCGCCGGCTTCATCGCGCTGTTTGCGATCGTCAACTCGGTCGCGGGCCTGATCTGGGATTTCACCATCAAGCAATATCCGACGCCGTTCGGCTCCTCGCCGTTCCTCGGCAGCCAGCTTATCTCGACCCACCAGGCCGGCATGGTCGGCGTCACCCTGCTGCTGCTCGCCGGGCTCTATTTCTTCTTCCAGTTCACCCGCATTGGCCTTGCGATGCGGGCGGCTGCCTCGTTGCCTGAATCGGCGCGGCTGGTCGGCATCAACACCTCATGGATGATCGCGCTCGGCTGGGGCATGGCCTCCGCCATCGGCGCGATCGCCGGCATGCTGATCGCGCCGGTGGTGTTCCTGGAGCCGAATATGATGGGCGGCGTCCTGATCTACGGTTTCGCCTCCGCGGTGCTCGGCGGCCTTAGCTCGCCGCTCGGCGCCGTGATCGGCGGCTTCCTGGTCGGCGTGTTCGAGAACCTTGCCGGCACCTACATTCCAGGCGTCGGCAACGAGCTCAAGCTGCCGATCGCGCTTGCGCTGATCATCACCGTGTTGGTCGTCAAACCGGCCGGGCTGTTTGGCCGGCCCATCGTGAAGCGAGTCTGATCATGAGCGCGGCTGAAGAAGTTGTAACCGAAGCCCCGGCCGTCGAGGCGGTTCCGAAGCGTGCCATGACGCTCGGCTACGGCACCTCGCTGGTGGTGCTGGCGGCCCTGATCCTGACGCCCTTGTTCGTCAAGAACTTCGTCATCTTCCAGATGACGATGCTCCTGATCTACGCCCTCGCGGTGCTGGCGCTCAACATCCTGACCGGCGGCAGCGGGCAGTTCTCGCTCGGCCAGAGCGCGTTCTATGCCATCGGCGCCTATGTCACGGCGATCCTGATGGAGCACTTCAACGTCAACTACGCGCTGACCCTGCCGGTCGCGGGCGTCGTCTGCTTCGGCGCGGGTTTCCTGTTCGGCCAGCCGGCGCTGCGGCTGTCGGGCATCTACCTCGCGCTCGCGACCTTTGCTCTGGCGCTCGCCATGCCGCAGCTCCTCAAGCTCGGCTTCCTCGAGCACTGGACCGGCGGCGTGCAGGGCCTGGTGGTGACCAAGCCGGATGCGCCATTCGGCCTGCCGTTGTCACAGGACATGTGGCTCTATTACTTCACACTGGCGGTCTCGATCGGGATCTATGTCGCCTCGGTGAACCTGCTCCGCTCGCGCTCGGGCCGCGCCCTCATGTCGATCCGCGACAACGAGATCGCGGCCTCTGCCATGGGCGTTAACGTCGCGCTGTACAAGACACTGGCATTCGGCGTGAGTGCCGGGATCACCGGCATCGCCGGCGGCCTGGGCGCGATCGCGGTGCAGTTCGTGGCGCCTGACGGCTACACCATCACGCTCGCGATCTCGCTGTTCGTCGGCATGGTGGTCGGCGGCGTCGGCTGGCTGCCGGGTTCGATCGTCGGCTCCGCGTTCATCATCTTCGTGCCGAATATTGCGGAAGGCATTTCCAAGGGTCTCTCCGGCGCCGTGTTCGGCGTGCTCCTGTTCCTCGTCATCTACCTGGTGCCGCATGGCGCCCGGCAGGTCGCCCTCATTGCCCAGCAACTGGCGGCGAAACTCAAGAAGAACTGAAGAACCAAGAAAAGAGACTTTAGGAGAGACAATGCCCTTCAAACCACGGACCGCCGTGCTTTCGGCGGCGGTCATCGCTTTTGCTGCCGCTTCCGGCAGTGCCTTCGCCCAGAAGACATACGATACCGGCGCCTCCGACACCGAGATCAAGATCGGAAACATCATCCCTTATAGCGGACCTGCATCCGCCTACGGCTCGATCGGCAAGACTGAGGCCGCCTATTTCCGGATGATCAACGATCAGGGCGGCATCAACGGCCGCAAGGTCAATTTCATCACCTATGATGACGCCTACTCGCCGCCGAAGGCGGTCGAGCAGGTACGCAAGCTGGTCGAGAGCGACGAAGTCCTTGTCGTCTTCAATCCGCTCGGCACGCCCTCGAACACCGCGATCCAGAAATACCTCAACTCCAAGAAGATCCCGCAACTGTTCGTCGCCACCGGCGCGACCAAGTGGAACGACCCGAAGAACTTCCCTTGGACCATAGGCTGGCAGCCGAGCTACCAGAGCGAAGCGCACATCTACGCGAAATGGCTGATGAAGGAGGAGCCGGACGCCAAGGTCGCGATCCTCTACCAGAACGACGATTTCGGTAAGGATTACCTCAAGGGCACCAAGGACGGCCTCGGCGCCAAGGGTGCCTCGATGATCATCCTCGAGGAGAGCTACGAGATCTCCGAGCCGACGATCGATTCCCACATCGTCAAGATCAAGGCCGCCAATCCGGACGTGCTGCTGATCTACGCCACGCCGAAATTCGCCGCCCAGACCATCAAGAAGACCGCCGAACTCGGCTGGAAGCCGTTGCAGATCGTCACCAACGTCTCAATCTCGGTCGGCAGCGTGATGCAGCCGGCGGGATTTGAGAACGCCCAGGGCGTGTTCTCGGCGGCCTACGCCAAGGACGGCAGCGACCCGCAATGGAACAACGATCCCGGCATGAAAAAGTGGAATGAATTCCTCGACAAGTACATGCCGGGTGCCGACAAGACCGAGAGCGGTCTGGTTTACGGCTACGGCGCTGCACAAACCCTGGCGAAGGTGCTGGAGATGTGCGGCGACGATCTCACCCGGGCCAACGTGATGAAACGGGCCGCCAGCCTGAAGGATTTTACGCCTGACACGCTGCTGCCCGGCGTCAAGATCAACACCAGCGCCACCGACTTTGCCCCGATCAGCCAGCTTCAGATGATGCGCTTCAAGGGACAGAAATGGGAACTGTTCGGCGAAATCATCAGCGGCGACGTCCCCGCCGACTGAGGTTGCAGTGCAAGAGACCAGCGCAAAGCCCCGCGGCGCAAGCCGTGGGGCTTTTTGTTGACGGACGGTGCGAGAACCGCATTCAATGCCCGCCGTGGGGGTTCCAAGAAACGCATCCACCAGAGCATGATCCGGAAAAGTGGGAACCGGTTTTCCGAAAAGATCATGCTCAAACAAAGAGATGAGATCATGATCCGATTCCGTCTAATCGGATCATGATCTCGAGGATGAAGGAAACGAATGACTGCCGTGCCTTTGCGATTGACTGCCCTTTCAGCCGTGCTCGCCCTGATCATCGCCACCACCGGCGGTGCGCTCGCCCAGAAGAAGTACGATACCGGCGCCAGCGACACCGAGATCAGAATAGGCAACATCATGCCCTATAGCGGACCGGCTTCCGGCTATGGCGTGATCGGCAAGACCGAGGCTGCCTATTTCAACAAGGTCAACGCCGAGGGCGGCATCAACGGTCGCAAGATCGTTTTTCTCAGCTACGACGACGGCTACAACCCGTCGAAGACGGTGGAGCAGGCGCGCAAGCTCGTGGAGAGCGATAAAGTGCTTCTGATCTTCAACTCGCTCGGCACGGTCACCAACCTCGCGATCCAGAAATACATGAACGGCAAGGGAGTGCCGCAGCTCTTCGTCGCCTCCGGCGCCAGCAAGTGGGACCAGCCAAAAGAGTTTCCGTGGACGATGGGCTGGCAGCCGAACTACCAGAGCGAGGCGCGCATCTATGCCAAATACATCATGAAAGAGAGGCCGGACGCCAAGGTCGGCGTGCTCTATCAGAACGACGATTTCGGCAAGGACTACCTCAGGGGCTTGAGGGACGGATTCGGCGAGAAGGCGGCGATGATCGTCGCCGAAGAGAGCTACGAGACGTCAGAGCCGTCGATGGAGAGCCACATCGTCAAGCTGAAGGCCGCCGGCGTCGACGTCTTCATCAACGTCGCCATGCCGAAATTCGCAGCTCAGGCGATGAAGAACGTCGCGGAACTCAACTGGAAGCCGGTGCAGATCGTGTCCAATGTCTCCGCTTCCGTCGGCGGTGCGATGAAGCCGGCCGGCTTTGAGAATGTGCAGGGCGTCCTGTCGGCGGCCTATGCCAAGGATGGCGCCGACCCACAATGGGACAACGATCCCGGCATGAAGCGATTCTTTGCGTTCCTTCAGGAATATTATCCGGAAGCCGATCGGCGCGACGACGCGGCGGTCTATGGCTATGGCGCGGCGCAAACCATGGTGAAGGTGCTGCAGATGTGCGGCGACGATCTCACCCGTGCCAACATCATGAAGCAGGCCGCGAGCCTGAGGGAGTTTGCGCCCGACACGCTGCTGCCCGGCATCACCATCAACACATCGCCGACCGACTTCGCGCCCATCAAGCAACTGCAGATGATGCGCTTCAAGGGAGACAAGTGGGAGTTGTTCGGCCGCATCATGAGCGGCGCGCTCGGGCATTGAGGGAGCCGCGGCGGCATCCGCCGTTTGCAGCCCCCGCGATTCCATCGCGGGGGCTTTTTGTTGCCGGGACCAGGTGGAAGGTATTCAATGCCGGCAGGAGCCGGAAAGTGCTCCCAATCCAAAAAACATGACACGTCCACCATGATCCCAAGGAGATCCCAATGTCTGCCATCCATTTGCGGCTGGGGGCCTTTGCGGCCGCCGTCGCATTGCTGGCCGTGAGCAGCGGCCACGCGCTTGCCCAGAAGGCATACGACGTCGGCGCCACCGACACCGAGATCAAGATCGGCAACATCATGCCCTACAGCGGACCGGCCTCCGCTTATGGCGTGATCGGCAAGACGGAGGCGGCCTATTTCAACAAGATCAATGCCGAGGGCGGCATCAACGGCCGCAAGATCAACTTCATCTCCTATGACGACGCCTACTCTCCGCCGAAGACGGTGGAGCAGGCGCGCAAGCTGGTCGAGAGCGACGAGGTGCTCTTCATCTTTAATTCGCTCGGCACGCCGCCGAACTCGGCGATCCAGAAATACATGAACCAGAAGAAGGTGCCGCAGCTCTTCGTCGCCACCGGCGCCACCAAGTGGAACGATCCGAAAGATTTCCCCTGGACCATGGGCTGGCAGCCCAATTACCAGAGCGAGTCGATCATCTACGCCAGGTACATCCTGAAGAACCATCCGAACGCCAGGATCGCGGTGCTCTACCAGAACGATGATTACGGCAAGGACTACCTGAAAGGCTTCAGGGACGGCCTCGGCAGCAAGGCGGCTTCGATGATCGTGATCGAGGAAAGCTACGAAGTCTCCGAACCCTCCATCGACTCCCACATCGTCAAGCTCTGGTCGTCCGGGGCCGATGTGTTCTTCGACATCACCACGCCGAAATTCGCGGCGCAGGCGATCAAGAAGAACGCCGAGATCGGCTGGAAGCCGTTGCACTTCCTCAACAACGTCTCGTCCTCCGTAGGCAGCGTGCTCAAGCCGGCCGGCTTCGAGAACGCACAGGATATCATCTCGTCGAACTACCTGAAGGATCCGACCGATCCGCAATGGAAGAACGATCCCGGCATGATCGCCTGGAACGAATTCCTCGATAAATACTATCCTGAGGCCAATCGCTCCGACCTCTCGGTGATGTACGGCTACACGGTCGCGCAAGGCATGGTGCATGTGCTGAAGGCCTGCGGCGACAACCTGACCCACGAGAACATCATGAAGCAGGCCGCCAGCATCCGCGACCTCGAGCTCGACGGGCTGTTGCCCGGCATCAAGGTGAATACGTCGCGGACCGATTTCGCGCCGCTGTCGCAACTGCAGCTCATGCAATTCAAGGGCGACACCTGGGAGCGCTTCGGCGACATCCTGAGCGGCGACGTCGGCGGCTGATCCTGATGTCATTTGCTTGAATCAGTCAGTCCGCGAGTTCATTCACCTCTCCCGCTTGCGGGGGAGGTCGCTGCGCCCTTGCGCAGCGGGTGGGGCTCTCTCCCCACGAAGAGTCCCATCGCGGAGACAGCCTCACCCCAACCCTCTCGCGCAGGCGGGAGAGGGAGCGCAGTGTTCGTCGCGGACGCAGTTCGACCCGATCTCATCGTGCTGCTGCGGCTTTGCCGCAGGGGCTTTTTGTTGAGGCAATGTCGGCAAAATGGTAAGCCATAGGGCTAACACCAAGAGCTTTCGGATCAAGAAAGCCATGACACAGCATCAATGTCATCCAAAAGGGAGAGAGACGGAATGTCCGTTATCAAGAAACTTGCGATTCTTTCGGCAGCATTCGGCTTGTTCGCGGCCACTGCCGGCACTGCGTCGGCACAGAAGAAATACGACCCCGGCGCGTCGGATACCGAGATCAAGGTCGGCAACATCATGCCCTACAGCGGACCGGCCTCCGCCTATGGCGTGATCGGACGCACCGAGGCCGCCTACTTCAAGAAGATCAACGACGCCGGCGGCATCAACGGCCGCAAGATCAATTTCGTCTCCTATGACGACGCCTATTCTCCGCCGAAGACGGTTGAGCAGGCGCGCAAGCTGGTCGAAAGCGATGAGGTGCTGTTCATCTTCAATTCGCTCGGCACGCCGCCGAACACCGCGATCCAGAAATACATGAACTCGAAGAAGGTGCCGCAGCTCTTCGTCGCCACCGGCGCCACCAAGTGGAACGATCCGCAGAACTTTCCGTGGACCATGGGCTGGCAGCCCAGCTACCAGAGCGAAACCCAGATCTACGCCAAGTACATCCTCAAGAACTACCCGAACGCCAAGATCGCGGTGCTCTACCAGAACGACGATTACGGCAAGGACTATCTGAAAGGCTTGAAGGACGGGCTCGGCTCCAAGGCCTCCACCATGATCGTTGCCGAAGAAAGCTACGAGACCTCCGAGCCGACCATCGATTCCCATATGGTCAAGCTCAAGGCCACCGGCGCCGACATCTTCATCAATATCACCACGCCGAAATTTGCCGCGCAGGCGATCAAGAAGAACGCCGAGATCGGCTGGAAGCCGCTGCACTTCCTCAACAACGTCTCGGCTTCCGTCGGCAGCGTGCTCAAGCCGGCCGGCTTCGAGAACGCCCAGGACATCATCTCCGCCGCCTACCTCAAGGACGCCTCCGACAAGCAGTGGGACAACGATCCCGGCATGAAGGAATTCTATGCCTTCATGGCCAAGGATTTTCCGGAAGGCGACAAGCTCGATGGCGGTACCGTGGTCGGCTACGGCGTGGCGCAGACGCTGGTTCAGGTGCTGAAGCTGTGTGGCGACAACCTGACGCGCGAGAACGTCATGAAGCAGGCGGCGAGCCTGAAGGATTTCCGTACCGAAGTCCTGCTGCCCGGCATCAAGATCAACACCGGAGCAAACGACTTTGCTCCGATCAGCTCGCTTCAGCTCATGAAGTTCAAGGGCGACAAGTGGGAGCTGTTCGGCGACGTCATCAGCGCTGACGTCGGCGGTTGAAAGCCTCCTGCGGTTACCCAAGGTTAAGCACGCAAAGCTCCTGCGACACATTCGCAGGGGCTTTTTGTTGCCAACATGATTTTCCGCGCTATCAATGCGATGCACCAGAATGGGAGCTTCTGCTCCGAAGGAGTCCTATGCCTATGTCGACCCGACGCCGCCTTGCAACCGCATTCCTCGGCTTTGCCGTAGCCGCCACGACTGGCTCTGCCGCACTCGCGCAGAAGCAATATGACACCGGTGCGACGGACACCGAGATCAAGATCGGCAACATCGTGCCCTATAGCGGGCCGGCTTCCGCTTACGGTAGCGTCGGCAAGGCGATGGCTGCGCTGTTCAAGAAGGTCAACGACGAGGGCGGCATCAACGGCCGCAAGATCAACTTCATCTCCTATGACGATGCCTATAGCCCGCCGAAGACGGTTGAGCAGGCACGCAAGCTGGTCGAAAGCGACGAGGTTCTGCTGGTGGTCGGCACGCTAGGCACCGCGCCCAACACCGCGATCCAGAAATACCTCAACAGCAAGAAGGTGCCGCAGCTTTTCGTCGCCACCGGCGCGACCAAGTGGAACGAGCCGAAGACCTTTCCTTGGACCATGGGCTGGCTGCCGAGCTACCAGAGCGAAGCGCGCATCTACGCGAAATACCTGACGAAGGAGAAGCCGGGCGCCAAGGTGGCCGTGCTCTACCAGAATGACGATATGGGCAAGGACTATCTGAAGGGGCTGAAGGATGGGTTCGGCGCAGACGCCTCGCGGATCGTCGTAGAGGAGAGCTACGAGGTCTCGGAGCCGACCGTCGATTCGCACGTGGTGAAGATCAAAGCGGCCAATCCGGACGTTCTGGTGCTTTACACCACGCCGAAGTTCGGCGCGCAGGCGATCAAGAAGCTCGGCGAGATGAACTGGAAGCCGCTCACGATCGTCTCCAACGTCAGCGCCTCGACCGCGGCCGTGATGAAGCCGGCGGGAGTCGAGAACTCGCAGGGCGTGATCTCGGCGGCTTATGCCAAGGATGTCAGCGATCCCCAGTGGGCCAACGATCCCGGCATCAAGGCATTCGACGATCTGCTCGCGAAATATCTTCCCGAGATGAACCGCATCGACTCTTCGGCGATGACCGGTTACAACCTTGCGACTACCATGGTAGAGGTGCTCCGTCGCTGCGGCGACAACCTGACCCGGGAGAATGTCATGAAGCAGGCGCAAAGCCTGAAGCAATTTGCGCAAGGCGGACTGTTACCGGGCGTGACGCTGACCACGAGCGCGACTGATTACATGCCGATCGAGCAGTTGCAATTGATGCAGTTCAAGGGTGAACGCTGGCAGTTGTTCGGCGAAGTCCTCAGCGGCGAGATCTCTGGCAACTGATGACGAACCGACGCCCTCTTCTGCGCGCGATCTTCGATGCGGCGGTAGCTGCCGCCCATCCGGACGTCGTGCTGGCGCCGCACCTGCGTCCGGTGCCGAAGGGGAGGGTGATCGTGCTTGCCGCGGGCAAGGGCGCCGCCGCCATGGCGGCGGCGGCCGAACGACACTATCTCGACGCGCTCGAGCTTGATCCGGCGCTCCTGACAGGGATCGCGACCACCCGTCACGGCCATGGCGTGCCGACCCGCCGGATCAGCGTGATCGAGGCCGGCCATCCCGTACCTGACGAGGCCGGGCTGAAAGCCGCCGACGACACGCTGCGGCTGGCGGCGACGGCGACCGCGGATGATCTCTTGCTGGTGTTGATCTCCGGCGGCGGCTCCGCCAACTGGATCGCGCCGGCGGACGGCGTCAGTTTTGCGCAGAAGCAGCAGGTGAACCGGGCGCTGCTCCGCTCGGGTGCGCCGATCGGCGAGATGAACATCGTGCGGAAACATCTGTCGCGCATCAAGGGCGGCCGCCTGGCGCGGGCCGGCCAGCGCGCGGAGATCGTGACGCTCGCGATTTCCGATGTGCCGCATGACGATCCTTCCGCGATCGCATCCGGCCCCACGGTCCCTGATCCGACCACGCTTGCGGATGCGCGCGCCATCGTCGCCAAATACAATCTTGCCGTCGACGACGCGGTTCGCCGCGCGCTCGACGATCCCGGCAACGAAAGCTGCAAGCCAGGCGATCCGGCCTTTGCGCGCGCGACGTTCGCGTTGATCGCGAAGCCGAAGGCATCGATCGAAGCCGCGGTCAAGGTCGCGCGCGAAGCCGGCTATGCGACCATCGATCTCGGCGCTGATCTCGAAGGCGAAGCGCGCGACGTCGCCGCCGCGCACGCGCAGCTTGCGCTAGCGGCCCGCAGCGAGGGCAGGCGCGTCGCGATCCTGTCCGGCGGCGAACTCACCGTGACCGTGCGCGGCAATGGCCGCGGCGGCCCCAACCAGGAATACGCGCTCGCGCTCGCCGATCTGCTCAAGGGCATGACCGATGTCTCGGCGCTTGCCGCGGACACCGACGGCGCCGACGGCGGCGCCGGCAGCGCCAGCGACCCGGCCGGCGCCGTGATTGACCACTCTACGTTCGCGAAGATGAAATCGCAGGGCCTCGATCCCAGGGCCTATCTCGAAAACAACGACGCCAGCGGCTTCTTCGCTCAAACCGGCGATCTGCTTTTGACCGGCCCGACCCTGACCAACGTCAACGACGTCCGCGTCATCCTGGTGGACTGAGGCTCGCTGCTGTCGTTCTCGCCGTAAGCACCGGTGTCATTCCGGGGCGCGCGGAGCGCGAGCTATGATGTGCAATTGCACATCAGAGAATCCATCGGGCCGCAGACACAGGTGGAAAAATGGATTCCGGGCTCATCGCTGCGCGATGCCCCGGAATGACGTGGATAGAGCGGCGCATTCCAACCTATCCCCTCACCCTGAGGAGACCGCGCAGCGGTCGTCTCGAAGGGCGAGGCCACCGGCGGGGCCTCATCCTTCGAGACGCGGCCAAACGGCCGCTCCTCAGGATGAGGGTCTGCAGAATCGTAGGATGGGTTTCGCTGCGCTCTACCCATCCTACGGCAACTCCGCCCTCAAAACTCGCGCGCGATCTTCGCCAGCATCTCCAGCAGCGCCGCGTGGTTCTCAGGTCCGAGCAATTCGATCAGCCGCGCCTCGTGCTTGTTGGCGACGAGCTTCTTGGCGCGTGCCAGCACCGCGCGGCCCTTGTCGGTGAGCACGAGAATGTGCGAGCGGCGGTCGCTTGCCGAGCGCATGCGCGCGCAGAGTTCGCGGCTCTCCAGGGCGTCGAGCATCGCCACGAAATTCGGCCGCAAAATGCCGAGCGTACTTGCGATCTCGGTCTGGTTGCGGCCGGGATTCTGGTCGAGCAGCAAGAGCACCGAGAATTGTGCCGGCGTGAGTTGCAAGGGCGCGACGCAGCGCAGAAAATCCTCGAACACCCTGAGCTGCGCACGCTTCAGCGAATAGCCCAACAGCCCCGACAGTTCTCCAAGGTGGAGCAGGCCGTCGTCGCTCGAAGCGTCAAGATCCTGCCCGGCGACGGGGCGGGATACCTTGATGGCATCGGCGGCGGTCTTGGGAACAGTCATCGCTCGAGGCTCGCAATCCCGCTAGTCGGGCTCTTGAGATTATATTCGATAATTGTTATTAGTTATATCAAACGTCGGCAGCTTTCAACAGCCGACACCGGACGGTCGAACGCTGCGACGCGTCGATCGGCCCGCCGCGTGAGGGGGAGCGCTCGGCCTTGAACACGACGATCATGCTGTTCCTGCTGCAGGACGGCATCACCAACGGCGCCATCTACGCATTGCTGGGGCTGGCTCTGGTCCTGGTGTTTGCGGTCACGCGCGTGATCCTGATTCCGCAGGGCGAGTTCGTCACCTACGGCGCGCTGAGCTATGCCATGCTGGCGACCGGCCAGGTGCCGGGCACCGCGAAGCTCGCGGTCGCGATGGGACTGGTGGCGTTCGGGCTCGATTTGTTCATTGCGCGGAAGTCGCTGCATGCACGCCTGATCGCGCGCGCCGTCGCGGTCGACATCGTCTTTCCACTGGCCGTCTGCCTGCTCACCTATGCGCTCGCCGGGCCGAAGACGCCGATGGCCGTGAACATCGCGCTTGCGCTCTTGATCGTGGCCGCGATCGGGTTGTTCCTCTACCGCATCGCGTTCCAGCCGATCGCGCATACGTCCGTGCTGGTGCTGTTGATCGCCTCCGTCGGCTGCCATCTCGCGCTGCAGGGCCTGGGTCTCGTGTTCTTCGGTGCCGAAGGCCTGCGCGGCCCGGCGCTCTCCAATGTCGCGCTGACTGCAGGCGCGCTCCGCTTCACCGGCCAGAGCCTTGCGGTCTACGGCCTCACCATTGCGTTCATCGTCGCGCTCTGGCTGTTCTTCGGCTACTCGCTGACCGGCAAGGCACTGCGCGCCACCGCCGTCAATCGCCTCGGCGCCCGCCTCGTCGGCATCCGCACCACGTTATCAGGCCAGATCGCCTTCCTGCTGGCGTCGCTGATCGGCGCGATCTCGGGAATTTTGATCGTACCGATCACGACGCTCTATTACGACACCGGCTTCCTGATCGGCCTCAAAGGCTTCATCGCGGCGATCATCGGCGGTCTCGTCAGCTATCCCCTGACGGCCGTCGCTGCCATTCTGGTCGGTGTCGTCGAAGCGTTCTCCTCGTTCTATGCCAGCAACTTCAAGGAAGTCATCGTCTTCACGCTGATCCTCCCCGTCCTGGTGCTGCGTTCGCTCGCGGCGCCCGCGGTCGAAGAAGAGAAGGATTGAGCGCGATGACGCAGCGATTGCCTCTCATCATCTTCGCCGTCGTGATGGCGCTGATCCCGCTGGTGCCCGGCATCCCGCCATTCTGGATCGTGCTGCTCGACAATATCGGCCTCGCCGCGCTGGTGGCGATGGGGCTGGTGCTGCTGACCGGCGTCGGCGGCCTCACTTCGTTCGGGCAGGCGGCGTTCTGCGGTTTCGGCGCCTACACCACGGCGGTGCTGACGACCGCTTATGGCGTGTCGCCATGGCTGACGCTGCCGCTCTCGCTCCTGGTCAGCGGCATCGCCGCGGTGCTGCTCGGCATCGTGACGGTGCGGCTGTCCGGCCACTATCTGCCGCTCGGCACCATCGCCTGGGGCATCGCGCTGTTCTATCTCTTCAGCAAGCTCGAATTCCTCGGCCGCAATGACGGCATCTCCGGCATCCCGCCGCTTGCGATCGGCTCCTATGAGATGCTGAGCCCCGGCACGATCTACTATGCGATCTGGATCGCGGTCTTGATATCAGCGGTGCTGACGTTGAACCTGTTGGACTCCCGCACCGGCCGCGCCATCCGCGCGCTGCGCCGCGGCCATATCGCGGCCGAAGCCTTCGGCGTGCAGACGCCGCGCGCCAAGCTTCTGGTGTTCATCTATGCCGCGGTGCTGGCGGGCCTGTCCGGCTGGCTCTATGCGCATTTCCAGCGCGCTGCCAATCCGACGCCGTTCGGTCCGCAGGCCGGCATCGAATATCTCTTCATCGCCGTCGTCGGCGGCGCCGGCTATGTCTGGGGCGCGGTGCTTGGCGCCGGCATCGTCGTGATCCTGAAGGAAGTGCTGCAGAGCTATCTGCCCTACATCTTCGGCGGCCAGAGCCAGCTCGAGACCATCGTGTTCGGAATCCTTCTGGTGATGCTGCTGCAGCTTGCGCCATCCGGCGTCTGGCCGTGGCTGATGGCGCGGCTGCCGCTCAAGACGGCCCGCAGGACGGCGGACACGTCGTTGACGCTGCCGGCCCGCGAGCGCGCGCCGTCGACGTCTGCCGTGCTTCTGCAGCTCGAGAAGGCGCGCAAGCAGTTCGGCGGCGTCACCGCGGTCAACGACGTCAGCTTCGACGTCAAGGCCCGTGAGATCGTGGCGCTAATCGGCCCCAACGGCGCCGGCAAGAGCACGACCTTCAACCTGATCACGGGCGTCCTGACCGCAACCAACGGCGCCATCTCCGTGCTCGGCAGGAAGGTCCGAGAACGCGCCGCCGCAGGAGGTGGTGAAGCTCGGCGTCGCCCGCACCTTCCAGCACGTCAAGCTGGTGCCCGACATGACCGTGCTGGAGAATGTCGCGATCGGCGCCCATCTGCGCGGGGCATCCGGCGCGGTCGCCAGCATGTTCCGGCTCGACCGCGCGGATGAAGCAAGGCTGCTCGCGGAAGCGGCGCGGCAGATCGAGCGCGTCGGGCTCACCGACCAGATCGACCAGCTCGCGGGCTCGCTCTCGCTCGGCCAGCAGCGCATCGTCGAGATCGCCCGCGCACTCTGCGTCGATCCGATGCTGCTCCTGCTCGACGAGCCCGCCGCCGGCCTGCGGCATATGGAGAAGCAGCGGCTCGCGGCATTGCTCCGGCAACTCCGCGACGGCGGCATGTCGGTGCTGCTGGTCGAGCACGACATGGGTTTTGTCATGGACCTCGCCGACCGCATCGTCGTGCTCGATTTCGGCACCAAGATCGCGGAAGGAACGCCGGCGGCGATCAAGAAGAACCCCGAGGTCATCAAGGCCTATCTCGGAGCCGCGGCATGAGTGCGTTGTTGTCGGTGTCCGATGTGCATATCGCCTATGGCAAGGTCGAAGCCGTGCGCGGCGTCTCGCTCGAGGTCAATGAGAACGAGATCGTCACCATCATCGGCGCCAATGGCGCCGGCAAGACCACGCTGCTCAACGCCGTCATGGGCATCCTGCCGCTCAAGGGCCGTACCACCTTCGCGGGCCAGGACATGGCCACGCTCGACATCGAGGACCGCGTCGCGGCGGGCCTGAGCCTCGTGCCGGAGCACCGCGAACTGTTCGCGACCATGAATGTCGAGGACAATCTGCAGCTCGGCGCGTTCCGGAACCCGAAGGCGACCGCGGCAAATTCGTTCGAGCGCGTCTACAAACTGTTTCCGCGCCTGAAGGAGCGCCGCAAGCAGCTCGCCGGCACGCTGTCCGGCGGCGAGCAGCAGATGCTCGCGATGGGTCGGGCGCTGATGGGCGCCCCGAAACTCCTGATGCTGGACGAGCCGAGCCTGGGCCTCGCGCCGATCATCGTCGCCGACATCTTCCGCACCATCGGCGAGCTTCGCGCTGCCGGCGTGTCGGTGCTGCTGGTCGAGCAGAACGCCCAGGCCGCGCTGCAGATCGCCGACCGCGCCTATGTGATGGAGCTCGGCGAGTTCGTGCTCAGCGGAGCGGCCCGCGACATCGCCAGCAACCAGCGCGTCGCCGCAAGCTATCTCGGCTTCCAGCATGAAGGCGAGAGCGCGGTTTGATCTTACTTCCGTCATGCCCCGCCACCGGGTCTCGCCTTCGGCGAGCCCGATGACAGGCTCCGGCGGGGCAGCCAGTAGCCAGCAGCCCATCGGTTTAATTCCCGCTGCGGATTACTGGATCACCCGCCTTCGCGGGTGATGACAGTCGTGGATGCGGAGCCGCACGCATCGTCACATCGCCGGGACGTATTTTCCGTCCTTCACCGTGAGCAGGATCCGCGAGCGATCGTCGAGACCGTAACGGTCTTTTTCGGTCCAGTTATAGACGCCCTGCGTGGCGACGATTTCCTTCTCGCTCATCAGCGCCTGACGGATGCCTTCGCGGAATTCCGGCGTGCCGGGCTTGCCGGCCTTCAGTGCGACCGGGATCACGCGCTTCAACACTTCGAAGGCGTCGTAGGAGTGGCCGGCAAACTGGCTGCGGCTGTTGGCGCCATACTTGGCCTCATAGGCGGTGTTGAGCGTAAGCCCCGGCTTCTTGGTCAGCGCGCTGTCCGGCTGGCTCTCCGGCGCCATCACCGGGCCCGACGCCATGATGACGCCCTCTGCCGCGGCGCCGCCGATGCGGATGAAGTCCATGCTGGCGGCGCCGTGGGTCTGGTAGATCAGGCCCTTGTAGCCGCGTTCGCGCAGCGCGGTCTGCGGCAGCGCCGCCGCGGTGCCGGAGGCGCCGACCAGGATCGCGTCGGGGTTGGCGGCGACCAGCTTCAGCACCTGGCCCGCGACCGAAGTGTCGGGCCGGGCAAACCGCTCTTCGTCGATCATCTGCAGGCCCATCGGCACGGCCTGGGCCTTGAAGTCGTTGAACCAGAGGTCGCCGTAGGAATCGGAATAGCCGATATAGCCGACGGTCTTGATGCCGTGCGCCTTCATGTGCTCGTACAAGACCTTGCCCATGATCGGGATCGACTGCGGCATGTCGACCGACCATTTCGCGCGCGCGTCGTTGATCGGAAACGGCGCCAGCCCGAAATGCGGGATACCAGCCTCGTTGGCGACGGTGGAGACCGCGATCGAGGGCGGGGTGGTGGAGGAGCCCATGATGATGTCGGCCTTCGATTCCGTGACGAAGCGCCGCGCGTTGGTGGTAGCAGCGGTCGGGTCGCCGCCGTCATCGAGCACGATCACCTTGAGCGGCACGCCGCCGATTTCCTTCGGCACGAAATCCAGCGCATTGCGTTCGGGGATGCCGAGCGCCGCTGCCGGCCCCGTGGTCGAGATCGAGATGCCGATGACGATCTCGTTATTTTGCGCGGATGCCGGCGTGCCCGGCAGCGCCAGCGCCGCAGCAAGCGAAGCAGCGGCGAGATAAGCCTTCCTCATTCATTCCTCCCTTGGAATTATTCTTATCGGTGTAAGCAACTGGCAGGGCCAATCCAGCCCCTTCTTTAGGTCAATAGAACAGGGCACTCAAATCAGCCCTTCATGAAACGGTCAATGATCTCCTGCGGGAACGGCGCCGACTTCAATTTTGCGGGATCGTTCGGATCGCGGCCGACGAGGACGCGGGTCTCGAAAGCTTCGATCGCCAGCGCCTCGCCCTTGAACACCTTGTGTGTCACTTCGAAACTCGAGCGCTTGATGCTTTCCACCCGCGTTTCGATTGTAATCCAGTCGCCATGCGTCGACGGGATGTAGAACTTCGCCCGCGTATCGACCATGGGAATGCCGACCAGGCCGTAGATGCGCACGAGGTCCTGTTTCGAGAAGCCGGCCGCCTCGAACATGATCGAGGTCGAATCGTCGAACATCGCGAAATAGCGCGGGTAGTAGACGATGTTGGCGGGGTCGCAATCGCCCCACTGGATCTGCACATCGCGCCGGTGCACGAACATGCGCAGACCTCAGCGCGGCGCCATGCGAAGCGCGGCATCGAGCCGCACCACCTCGCCGTTGAGGTAGGGGTTGTCGATCATGTGCAGCGCCAGCGAGGCGAACTCGCCGGCGTCGCCGAGCCGGTGCGGGAACGGGATCGAAGCGGCGAGCGAGTCCTGGGCCTCCTGTGGCAGACCCGCAAGTAGCGGAGTCAGGAACAGGCCGGGCGCGATCGCCAGCACGCGGATGCCGAACTGAGCGAGCTCGCGCGCGATCGGCAGCGTCATGCCGACGATGCCGCCCTTGGAAGCGGAATAGGCGGCCTGTCCGATCTGGCCGTCATAGGCGGCAATCGACGCCGTCGAGATCACGACGCCGCGTTCACCGGTCGACAGCGGCTCGAGCTTTGCCATCGCCGCGGTCGCAAGCCGCAGCATGTTGAAGGAGCCGAGCAGGTTGACCTTGATCACCTTGTCGAAATCGCCGAGCGGCATCGGGCCGTCACGCCCGATCACGCGCTTGGCCACGCCAATGCCGGCGCAGTTGATCAGGATGCGCGCCGGGCCATGTGCTGTCGCAGCTTGCGCGACCGCTGCTTCGGCTGAGGCCGCATCCGATACGTCGCAGATCACGGCAACGCCGCCGATCTCGGCCGCGACGCTTTCGGCAAGCTTTGCGTTGAGGTCGCATACTGCAACCTTGGCACCCTGCGCGGCGAGCCGGCGTGCGGTGGCGGCGCCCAGTCCCGATGCGCCACCGGTGACAATGGCGGCTTGATCCTTCAACTGCATGGTCTTCTCCTTACAACGAGAGTTCGAATTCAGCTCAATGTGATGACGTGCGGCGGCGGCACGTCGGCATAAAGCGCCTCGATCACTGCCGCGCGATGCTCCAGCACGGCGCGCTGGTTGATCGAGCCCTTGTCGGTAACCTCGCCGCGATCGATCGAGAGCGGCGCATCGAGCAGGATCGCGCGGGTGATCCGGGTCGACGATCCGGTGGCGCTGGCGAGGAAGCGGGCGAAGCGTTCGCGGAAAGCGGCGCGGACCAGGGGATCGGCCGCCGCCGTCGCGATGTCGGTGGCTGACAGCGCCGGGTTGATGACGCGGCAGCCGTCGAGATCCAGGATCACGATAGCGGAAATCTCGTCGCGGTTGATGCCGGCGATGACGACGTCGCGCACCAGCGGCGCGCAGGCGGCGATGAAGCGCGCGCGGAGCGGGCCGACGCTGACCCAGGTGCCGCTCGCGAGCTTGAAATCCTCGGCGATGCGGCCATCGAAATCGAAGCCGGCATCGAAATCATCTGCTTTGGCCGGCTTCAGCGCATCGCCGAATTTGTAGAACCCCTCTTCGTCGAAGGCCGCGGCGGTCAATTCGGGTTGGCGCCAATAGCCCGGCGTGACGTTCGGTCCCCTGGCGCGCACCTCAAGCTTGCCGTTGTTCGGCAACAGCTTGGCTTCGTTGCCTGATACGGGAAGGCCGACATGGCCGGAGCGGCTGGTGTCGGGTCGCACCGACATGAAGAACGGGGCAGTCTCGGTGGCGCCGAGCCCGGTCAGCATCGGCACGCGAAAACCGGTCTCGCGCACCGCGAGCTCGTCGAGGCTGTTCCAGACATAGGGCGACAGCGCCGCGCCGGAGAAGAACATCGCATGCAGACGGCCGAAGAATTTCGCACGCAGGCCGGAATCGTCGCGCAGATAGGGCAACAGCGATTCATAGCCCTTGGGCACGTTGAAATAGACCGTCGGCGAAATCTCGCGGAGGTTCTTCACGGTGTCCTCAATGCCGCCAGGCATCGGCTTGCCTTCGTCGAGATACATCGAGCCGCCGTTGAACAGCGTCAGCCCGATATTGTGGTTGCCGCCAAAGGTGTGATTCCAGGGCAGCCAGTCGACGATCACAGGTGGCTCGTCCTTCAGGAACGCCAGCGTCTCGCGCAGCATCACCTGGTTGGCGCAGAGCATGCGCTGGGTGTTGATCACGGCCTTGGGATTGCCGGTCGAGCCGGAGGTCAGCAGGAATTTCGCCAGTGCGTGGTCGATTGAATTGCCGGAGAGGATCACAAGCGGCTTTTCCGCCGACAGCCCGCGGGCGATCAGCGCCGAGGCGATGTGCCTAGCGGCATCGAGCAGTTGCGCGTAGCTGATCTCGCGCCAAGCGCCGCCCGCGGCGCGCTCTGCCATGAACACGCGGTGTGGCTCGGTGGCGGCCCAATGATGCAGCCGATCGGTGATGCGCTGCGGATAATCGACGAGCTTGCTGCGTGGGCGAAGATAGATCGTGCCATCGTCGCGCCGCTCGATGATAACAGCGGGATTGCCGAACGATATCGCGCGCAGCGGATGCGCGGTGGCATATTTGACTGACGCTGACATGTCGGGTCTGGCGCTCATCTCAGGTCGGCTTCACTTTCGCGGTCTTGTGCTCGAGGAATTCGCGGATCCGGCGTTTCGCCTCCTTGTCGCTCTGCGCCACCGTCGCCATCAGCGATTCCATCAACAGCCCGGTCTGCGGATTGGCTTCGGCGATCATCGGCAGCGCCTGCAGCACGGCAAAATTGGTCAGCGGCGCATTCCCCGCGATGCGCTCGGCGAGCTCGATCGCCTTCGGCAAGGCGCCGCCCGCGTCCGTCAGATATTGTGCGAAACCGTAGGCCGCGCCTTCGGTCGCGGAATAGACTCGTCCCGTCAGCATCATGTCGATCATCCGGGGCACGCCGATCAAGCGTGGCAGCCGCACCGATCCGCCGCCGCCGACAAAGATGCCGCGCTGGCCTTCCGGCAGCGCGAAATAGGCCGAAGGTTCGGCGACGCGGATATGCGCGGCGCAGGCAAGCTCGAGCCCGCCGCCGATCACGGCGCCCCTCAACGCGGCGATCACGGGCACGCGGCTATATTGGATGCGGTCGAACACCCGGTGCCACATCTGCGAATGCTGCAGGCCTTCGGTCGCGTCGCGCTCGGAGAGCTCGGACAGATCGAGGCCGGAGGAAAAATGGTCGCCGACGCCGTGGACGACGATGGCGCCGACGCCATCGGGGATGTCGGAAAAGCAGTCCTGGATCGCCAGCATGATGCCGTCGTTCAGCGCATTGCGCTTGGCCGGCCGGTTGAGGCCCACGGTCAGGACCGCGCCGTTGTTCTCGATCTTCAGCAGCGCCGCGCGATCCTCGGTCGCGGCGGAGGCGGCGTTTCCCATGGTCTTATTG
Organism: Bradyrhizobium sp. 31Argb; assembly: GCF_043638955.1. Classification (NCBI taxonomy): domain Bacteria; kingdom Pseudomonadati; phylum Pseudomonadota; class Alphaproteobacteria; order Hyphomicrobiales; family Nitrobacteraceae; genus Bradyrhizobium; species Bradyrhizobium sp. 31Argb. Next base: position 27,644 of record NZ_JBEGDB010000072.1, read on the forward strand.
TTTCCTTCCCAGAATAGTTATATTTTATAACGATCGGCCCGGGAGTCAATACGATGCCGTCATCGTGAGCGAGCATCCCGTAGGATGGGTAGAGCGCAGCAAAACCCATCGGCGATGGAGCAAGCTGCGCGAATGATGGGTTTCGCTGCGGCCTACCCGTCCTACGACGTCGTCCCTGCTTTTCGCAGGGACGACCCAAGCGTGGTGCGGCAGAGCCAATCCCACCACGATACCGGCGGCGGTTGCGACAGGATTTCGCAATCATCGATCTGTATTGAGGAGAGCATATCTCCGCCTCAATCGGTCGTGCATCTGACGGTCGTCAGCATTGCCGTCAGAAACAGGACTGTCAGATGATCGTTCATCGCCCGCTACCGAAGGTGCTCCGATGGCGGATGCGAAATTTGTGCGGTCGCGCCACGTTGCAGGGTGTGGCGGCGTTGACCGCGGCCTGCCTGATGTCTGGCTGTGCGACGGTGGCATTGGACCAGGGAGGCTCGCTGACGTCATATAGTGAGCTTCAGCCCTCCGACGGCGTGCTCACGAAGTCAAAGCTCTATGTGCGTGAGAATGAGGTGCTGGCGGCACGCACCGTGCGGATCGTCCCCGCGACGATTGCCGAGAAGGCAAGGGTGGAGGGGATCACGGATCAGGAGCGCAGATTGGTCGCCAACGCGATCGATCGCTCCCTTTGCGCCGGCCTCAGCGAACGCTTCACCGTGGTGGGCGCGAGCGACGATGCGGATATCACCGTTCATTCGCGGATCACGCAGATGACGCCGACCGACGAAAAGGCGGTGGCGGCATCGAAGGGGGCATCCATCGCCAAGACCGTGCTGCTTCCCGGCGTACCGGTGCCGGTCCCTCGCATTCCCATTGGCCTCGGCTCACTGTCGGTCGAAGCGGAGGCGCGGGCGCGCGACGGCAAGCAGGAAGGCGCCATGGTCTGGGGGCGCGGCGCGAATGCCCTCTCCGGTTCGGCGCGCGTGTCGCCGTCGGGCGACGCCTACGAACTGGCGAGCGCGTTCGGCGACGATTTCAGCCGGATGCTGGTCACCGGCAAAACGCCTTTCGGAGGGCTCGGGAAACCGCCTTCCATGGATCGCATCCAATCATGGGCGGGCGGCGCACCGAAATATGCGGCGTGCGAAGCATTCGGCCGCGAGCCGGGCATCGCGGGCCTGGTCGGGGGAGCGATCGGCGTGCCGCCGGATTGGAACGACAAGGCGCCCGAGGCGGGCACCACGACCGCGCAGGCTCAGTAGTCAGCTCGTGGTTTGTAGGGTGGGTTAGCGTCCGCCGAAGAGCGAAGGCGAAGGCGTAACCCACCATTCGCTCTCGCCGTGGATGGCGGGTTACGCCTTCCGCCTTCGCGTGTTGAAGCAGCGGAGGCCGTGGCTCGGCTAACCCACCCTTACGATTCGTCACCGCGCCGCCGACGCGCGGCCCTCGCCGTCGATCTGCCGGCCCATGATCGCGATCGCCTTCTGATAGACGCCGGCGGCATTCCAGGCTTCGATCGCCGCGAAGTTGGGTTCGCCGGGCTGGTAGCCGGCGCCGGCGCGCCAGCCGTGGGCCTTGAGGAAGTTGGCGGTCGAATTCAGCGCATTGGCGGCGACGTCGAGATTGCCGGTGCCGTAGGCCAGGATGTTCTTGGGCATGAATTGGGTCTGGCCGACCTCGCCGTGCATGGAGCCGCGCGTGGCTCCCGACAGCACGCCCCGGTCGACCAGCTTCAGCGCCGCGTAGAGCTGGTCAGTGAAGAATTCGGGTCGGCGGCAGTCATAGGCAAGGGTGGCGATCGACGACAGCATGTTCTGATTGCCGCGCTGGCTTCCAAAGCCGGTCTCCATGCCCCAGATCGCAATCAGCGGCCCGGGCGGAACGCCGTAGTGCTGCTCGATCGATGCGAACAGCGCCGCGTGGGACTGCTTGAGCGATCGTCCGCGCGCGACGATGGTCGAGGCGCCGCGCTTGGCGAGAAACTGGTCGAGCGACAGGCCAAAGCTCCGCTGGCCGCGATCGGCGGCGATGGTCGCGCTCGCATAGTGCGTCTGCATCAAGGCGGCGACACCGGTCTGTCCAATGCCCTTGCCGCTCGCCTCCCGAGCGAATTCCGCCTTCCAGGCCTCGTAACCTCCCGGGCCGTTACCGCATTGGGCGGCTTTCGCGATGCCGCCGAGAGGCGCGAGCGTCGCCAAAGTGATGAGGGTGGCGGTTGCAAGTTTCCTGGTCATCTCGAACTCCGTTGGTCGGCAGACATGATTTAAGCATAAATTGGGTGGACGCATAAATCGCATAACAATCGGGCGAAATCCGCACCCGGGAGGAAATCATGAAAAGGCTCATCGCCGCGGCCGTGGCTGCCAGCTTCGCTCTCGAAATGGCACATGCCGCGCCCTTGCCCGAGGCCAAGCCCGATGACGTCGGATTCTCGGAGCCGGGCCTGGCCCGGATGGACGATTTTTTCGCCCGCGAGATTGCGGCGAAACGGGTGCCCGGCGCCGTGGTCGCGATCGCCCGGGACGGCAAGCTCGTGCGCTACAAGGCCTATGGCCAGCTCGATCCGGTCAAGGGTACACCGATGTCCCTCGATGCCGTCTTCGCGCTGGCGTCCATGACCAAGCCGCTTGCCGCCGTCGCCGGGCTGACGCTGATGGAGCAGGGCCGTCTGCCGCTGCAGGCCAGGCTCGCGGACTATTATCCGGCCTTTGCCGACATGAAGGTCGGCATTCCGCAGGTGGACGGTTCGTTGAAGATGGACGCGCAAGCGTCGCCGATCACCATTCATGACCTTTATCGCCACACGTCCGGTCTCATGTACGGCGGACGGCCGGACAGCTCGAGCCCGCTCGCGCGCCTCTATCCTGACGGCACGGCGCCGGCAGTCGAGGGCGATACGCAGGCCTTCATCGATCGCATCACGAAGCTGCCGCTGGTGCACCAGCCGGGGACGGAGTTCGAATATGGCTTCTCGATCGACGTGCTGGGCGCGGTAATCGAAAAAGTCACCTCGCAGCGGCTAGGCGATTATCTGGCTTCGAATGTGTGGCAGCCGCTCGGCATGAACGATGCCACGTTCCATCCGTCGGAGGGGCAGCGCGACCGTCTTGCCCGTCCGTTTCCGAATGATCCGCTGACGGGCAAGCCGCAGAGCATCAGGCTGCTCGACACGCCGACCAAGTTCGACTGCGGCGGCGCCTGCGCGTTTGCCACCGTCGGCGACTATCTCCGTTTCGGCCAGATGCTGCTCAACGGCGGGGAGCTCGAGGGAAAACGCATTCTTGGGCCCAAGACGGTGCACCACATGACCTCCAACCACCTCGGGCCTGAGATCAAGAACAACGTCGCGAACGTGGAGCCGCATCGCGGCGGCTTCAGTTTTGGCCTCGGGGTGGCAGTGCGAACGAGCGAAGGTCTGTCAGCGGTCCCAGGTAACCCCGGCGAGTTCACCTGGAACGGCGCCTACGGCACGCAGTTCTTCTGCGATCCGAAGGAGCGCCTGGTCGTGGTCGTCGGAACGGCGGCGCCGGGCGAGCTCCGGAAGTACTACCGCGAGCAGGTCCAGGACATCGTCTACGGCGCCATGGTGCGGTGAGGCGCGCTGGCGGTTGCCCCCTCCGTCATTGCGAGCCGACGGGTCGCGCGAACGCGCGCCCGATGACGGGCTCCGCGAAGCAATCCATGTCTCCACGCGGGCGCTATGGATTGCTTCGCTCCGCTCGCAATGACGATGTGGATGCAACGGATGCGACAAATCAACCCGTCGGGCAAATCACCAAAAGTCTGTCCACCCCTCGCGCGAAAAACATTCCGCTTTCGCCGTCGGGCAAATCAGTGATTTAACTCCGCGCGTCTCACGCGAATGAGGGGCGGGTCGC
>NZ_JBEGDB010000073.1:0-31103 GCF_043638955.1 Bradyrhizobium sp. 31Argb
CCAAGGCTTCCTCCTAAAAGAAAGCCTTGAATCACGTTCAATCTGATTTGAGAATCCCAAGAGTCCACACGGCCTAGGACGCATTCTGCAACTTCCTAGATATTAAGTCGTAGACCCGCTCCACCCTCTCAATATCCTTCGATTTGACAGGGGCCCCCTCAACACCCATGTTCGCCCCGACAGAGCGGATCGCGAGTCTCGCGGAGCTCGCTTTCAGTTCCTCCCCTAAGCTATTGGAATGACATGAATATCGTCATTGTGGAGTCGCCGGCCAAAGCCAAGACTATCAACAAATATCTGGGCTCCTCCTACGAGGTCCTGGCCTCGTTCGGCCATGTCCGCGACCTCCCCGCCAAGAACGGATCGGTCGATCCGGACGCCAATTTCCAGATGATCTGGGAGGTCGATCCCAAGGCTGCCGGCCGACTCAACGACATCGCCAAGGCGCTGAAAGGTGCCGACCGCCTGATTCTCGCGACCGACCCTGATCGCGAGGGCGAGGCGATCTCCTGGCACGTGCTGGAGGTGTTGAAGGAGAAGCGCGCGCTGAAGGATCAGAAGATCGAGCGCGTGGTGTTCAACGCCATCACCAAGCAGGCGGTCTCGGAAGCGATGAAGGCGCCGCGCCAGATCGATGGCGCGCTGGTCGACGCCTACATGGCGCGCCGCGCTCTCGACTATCTCGTCGGCTTCACCCTCTCCCCTGTGCTCTGGCGTAAATTGCCGGGCGCGCGTTCCGCCGGCCGGGTGCAGTCGGTGGCGCTGCGGCTGGTCTGCGACCGCGAGCTCGAGATCGAGAAATTCGTGCCGAGGGAATATTGGTCGCTGGTCGCGACGCTTCTGACCCCGCGCGGCGAAGCCTTCGAGGCACGACTCGTCGGCGCCGATGGCAAGAAGATCGCGCGGCTCGACATCGGCTCGGGCGCGGAAGCCGAAGATTTTCGTAAAGCCATCGAAGCCGCGCTGTTCAAGGTCGCGACTGTCGAGGCAAAGCCCGCGCGGCGCAATCCGCAGGCGCCCTTCACCACCTCGACGCTGCAGCAGGAGGCCAGCCGCAAGCTCGGCTTCGCGCCGGCCCACACCATGCGGATCGCGCAGCGGCTCTATGAAGGCATTGACATCGGCGGCGAGACCACCGGCCTCATCACTTATATGCGTACCGACGGTGTGCAGATCGATCCGTCCGCGATCACTCAGGCGCGCAAGGTGATCGGCGAGGACTTCGGCAACGCCTACGTGCCGGACGCGCCGCGCCAGTACCAGGCCAAGGCCAAGAACGCGCAGGAAGCGCACGAAGCGATCCGCCCGACCGACCTCTCGCGCCGGCCCAACGACCTTCGCCGACGCCTGGATAACGATCAGGCGCGACTCTACGAATTGATCTGGATCCGCACCATCGCGAGCCAGATGGAATCGGCGGAACTGGAGCGCACCACCGTCGACATCGAAGCGAAAGCCGGATCGCGCGTGCTGGAATTGCGCGCCACTGGCCAGGTGATCAAGTTCGACGGCTTCCTCGCACTCTACCAGGAAGGCCGCGACGACGAGGAGGACGAAGACTCGCGTCGCCTGCCCTCGATGAGCGCGGGCGAGCCGCTGAAGCGGCAGGATCTTGCCGTCACCCAGCATTTCACCGAGCCGCCGCCGCGCTTCTCGGAAGCGTCGCTGGTCAAGCGCATGGAAGAACTCGGCATCGGCCGGCCCTCAACCTATGCCTCGATCCTGCAGGTGCTGAAGGACCGCGGTTATGTGAAGCTCGAGAAGCGGCGCCTGTACGGCGAGGACAAGGGGCGCGTCGTGATCGCGTTCCTGGAGAACTTCTTCCGCCGCTATGTCGAATACGACTTCACCGCCGATCTCGAGGAACAGCTCGACCGCATCTCGAACAACGAGATTTCCTGGCAGCAGGTGCTGAAGGATTTCTGGCGTGACTTCATCGGCGCGGTCAACGACATCAAGGATTTGCGCGTCGCCGAGGTGCTCGACGTGCTCGATGAGATGCTGGGTCCGCACATCTATCCGCCACGCGCGGATGGCGGCGATCCCCGGCAGTGTCCGACCTGCGGCACCGGCCGGCTGAACCTCAAGGCCGGCAAGTTCGGCGCCTTCATCGGCTGCTCGAACTATCCGGAATGCCGCTACACAAGGCCGCTCGCCGCCGATTCCGAGGCTGCCGCCGACCGCGTTCTCGGCCAGGATCCGGACACCGGCTTCGACGTCACCGTGAAGGCGGGACGGTTCGGCCCCTATATCCAGCTCGGCGAGCAGAAGGATTATGCCGAAGGCGAGAAGCCGAAGCGCGCCGGGATTCCGAAGGGCACCTCACCCAACGACGTCGATCTCGAGCTCGCGCTGAAACTGTTGTCGCTGCCGCGCGAGGTCGGAAAGCATCCGGAGACGGGTGAGCCGATCACCGCGGGCATCGGCCGCTTCGGTCCGTTCGTGAAGCACGAGAAGACCTACGCCTCGCTGGAAGCCGGCGACGAAGTCTTCGACATCGGCCTCAACCGCGCGGTGACGCTGATCGCCGAGAAGATCGCGAAAGGTCCGAGCGGCCGGCGCTTCGGCGCCGATCCCGGTAAGCCGCTCGGCGATCATCCGGCGCTCGGCGCGGTCGCGCTGAAGAATGGCCGCTATGGCGCCTACGTCACCGCAGGCGGCGTCAATGCGACGATCCCGAGCGACAAGACGCCGGACGAGGTGACGCTTGCGGACGCGATCGCGCTGATCGACGAGCGCGCGGCCAAGGGCGGCGGCAAGGCGAAGGCCAAGAAAGCCAAGGCGGCAAAGTCGGCGAAGGCCGACGGCGAAGCCGGGGCAAAGCCCGCCAAGAAGGCAGCGGTTAAGAAGGCCGCAAGCAAGCCGAAATCGGATGCCGCCAGCAAGGCGCGCGAGCCGGTGAAGGCAGCGAAGACATCAGCGGCAAAACCTGCCGCAACATCGAAAGCGCCCGCGAAGAAAAGCGCGGGCAAGGCTCGAGGGTAAGTGAAACAAAAGCATGACCATGGCTTTCCGGCGCGGGACGCCATTGTCGCCTTTATCCGATCCAATCCCGGAAAAGTCGGCACGCGGGAGATCGCGCGCGAATTCGGGTTGAAGAACGCCGATCGCGTCGAGCTGAAGCGCATGCTGCGCGAGCTCGCCGACGACGGCACGATTGCCAAGCGCGGCCGCAAGATTCACGAGCCGGCCGCGCTGCCGCCGACGGTCATGGCCGACGTCACCGGCCGCGATGCCGACGGCGAGCTGATTGCGACGCCCACCGAGTGGGATACGGAAGAGAACGGCACCGCGCCGAAAATCCGCATCGTCACACCGCGCCATCAGAAACGCGGCACCACCGCCGGCGTCGGCGACCGCGCGCTGCTCCGCATCGAGATGACGGATGAAGCCGACGGCACGCCCTATCGCGGCCGCATCATCAAGGTCGTCGACCACGCCAGGACCCGCGTGCTTGGTATCTTCCGCGCGCTGCCCGAGGGCGGCGGCCGGCTGGTGCCGGTGGACAAGAAGCAGGCCGGGCGCGAACTCAACATCGCCCAGGCCGACGCCGCCGGCGCGAAAGATGGCGATCTCGTCAGCGTCGATCTCGTCCGCAGCCGTGGCTTCGGCCTCGCGTCGGGCAAGGTGAAGGAGCGGCTCGGCTCGATCGCGAGCGAAAAGGCGATCAGCCTGATCGCGATCCACGCCCATGAGATCCCGCAGGAATTTTCGCGTGGCGCCTTGCGCGAAGCGGAAGAAGCAAAGCCTGCGACGCTGCAGGGGCGCGAGGACTGGCGCGACGTCCCCCTCGTCACCATCGATCCGCCGGACGCAAAGGATCACGACGACGCGGTGCATGCGGAAGCCGACCCCGATCCGCACAACAAGGGCGGCTACGTCATCCACGTCGCCATCGCCGACGTCGCCTATTATGTGCGCCCGGGTTCGGCGCTCGATCATGATGCGCTGATCCGCGGCAATTCGGTCTACTTCCCGGACCGAGTGGTGCCGATGCTGCCCGAGCGCATCTCCAACAATCTCTGCTCGCTGGTGCCGGGCGAGCCGCGCGGCGCACTCGCGGTGCGTCTGGTGATCGGCGCCGACGGCCGCAAGCGCTCGCACACGTTCCACCGCGTGCTGATGCGCTCGGCCGCCAAGCTGCATTACGCGCAGGCGCAGGCGGCGATCGACGGCAGGCCGGACGACGTCACCGGCCCCCTGCTCGATCCGATCCTGGGGCCGCTCTGGACCGCCTACAGGCTCGTGAAGCTAGCGCGCGACGAGCGCGATCCGCTCGACCTCGATCTGCCCGAGCGCAAGATCCTCTTGAAGGCGGACGGTACGGTCGACCGCGTCATCGTCCCCGAACGTCTCGACGCGCACAAATTGATCGAGGAGTTCATGATCCTCGCCAATGTCGCCGCGGCCGAGACACTCGAGAAGAAGGGCCTGCCGCTGATCTATCGCGTGCATGATGAGCCGACGCAGGAAAAGGTTTACAACCTCCAGGAATTCCTCAAGACGCTCGATCTGCCCTTCACAAAGGCCGGCGCGCTGCGGCCGTCCGTGTTCAACAGCGTGCTGGCGCAGGTCGAAGGCGAGGATTACGAGACGCTGGTCAACGAGGTGGTGCTGCGCTCGCAGGCGCAAGCCGAATATTCCGCCGAGAATTACGGCCATTTCGGCCTGAACCTCAGGCGATACGCGCATTTCACCTCGCCGATCCGCCGCTACGCGGACCTGATCGTGCACCGTGCGCTGATCCGCGCCCTTGGGCTCGGCGATGGCGCCCTGCCCGACAGCGAAACGCCGGAGACGCTTGCCGAGATCGCCGCCGAGATTTCGATGACGGAGCGGCGCGCGATGAAGGCCGAGCGCGAGACCGCCGACCGGCTGATCGCGCATTATCTTGCCGACCGCGTCGGCGCGAGCTTTCAGGGTCGCATTTCCGGCGTCACCCGCTCCGGACTGTTCGTCAAGCTCGACGACACCGGCGCCGACGGTCTCATCCCGATCCGGACGCTCGGCACCGAATATTACGACTATGATGAGACACGGCATGCCTTGATCGGCTCCCGCAGCGGTGCCATGCATCGATTGGGTGACGTGGTCGACGTGCGTCTGGTAGAAGCTGCTCCGATCGCAGGCGCCTTGCGCTTTGAATTGCTGTCGGGCGGACAAGCCATTCCGCGCGGCAGAAAAAGCGAGGGCCGGCGCGAACGGAAGAAAGAAGTGCGTGGCGCGAAAGCGGGTCGCGCGCCGAGCAAGAAGGATCGCAAGCCGGGCAAGCAGAAGTCCGGCAAATCGAAGCGAGGCAAGTCATGGAAACGCTGAAGCCCGCAACGACGGTGTGGACCCGCGACGCCGCGTCGATCGAGCGGCGGGACCTGTGGACGGCGTTGAAGCGCGGCTTTCGTTGCCGCTGTCCGCGCTGCGGCGAAGGCAAATTGTTTCGCGCCTTCCTCAAGGTCGACGGTCACTGCCCGGTCTGCGATCTGGATTTTTCGCATCATCGCGCCGACGACCTGCCGGCCTATCTCGTCATCGTCATCGTCGGCCACTTCGTGGTGCCGCTCGCGCTGTGGATCGAGACCAACTATTCACCGCCGATTTGGCTGCAGCTCTCGATCTATCTGCCGCTGACCCTGATCTTGTCGCTGCTGCTGTTGCAGCCGATCAAGGGCGCAGTCGTGGGTTTCCAGTGGGCGATGCGGATGCACGGCTTCGATGAGAACGCGCCGGACGATATTCCGCCGGTCTGACGAAACCAGATTCAAGAATAACAAAACGGGGATGGAATGATTGAAACAGCGACCGCGATCAAGCAAGTCGAGGAAGGGAAAGAGGCCGATCATCATCCGTATTTCCGGCCTAAGGATGCCGCGACGCTGATCCTAATCGATCGCTCCAGCGCGAGGCCGAAGGTGCTGGTCGGCAAGCGCCACGACAAGGTCGTGTTCATGCCCGGCAAATATGTCTTCCCCGGCGGCCGGGTCGACAAGGCCGACAACCGCGTGCCGGTCGCCGCTCCAATCAGCAATGAACTTGAAGCCAACCTGCTCAAGGGCAGCCCGAAGATCACGCCCGGCCGAGCTCGCGCGCTGGCCAATGCGGCGATCCGCGAGGCCTGCGAAGAGACAGGTCTGTGCCTCGGCCGCAAGGTCGAGAAGCCTGGCAAGCTCGATGGTCCCTGGGCGCCGTTTGCCGATGCCGGCCTATTGCCCGATCCCTCCGGCCTGTTCCTGATCGCGCGCGCGATCACCCCACCCGGCCGCGTCCGCCGCTTCGACACGCGCTTCTTCACGGCGGATGCCTCCGCCATCGCCCACCGCGTCGAGGGCGTGGTGCATGCCGATGCGGAATTGGTCGAGCTGGTCTGGGTCGAGATCGGCTCCGAGCCATTGGCGGATGCGCATGCCATGACCAAGAACGTGCTGGCCGAGCTCGACCGCCGGCTCGCCACCGGTCCGCTCAGCCACGACGCGCCGGTGCCGTTCTTCCATTTCTACGGTGGCAGGATGCAGAAGGACATTTTGGGCGCGTGACAGGCATGTCGCGAAAGTGTGCAAAAACAAAATAATCTTCCCGGTGGCGTCGCCCAGCTTCGTGCCTATCTGGTTTTGAGCGACCCACACGGAAACGGCAAATGGCACAGCGTCAACTCAAGCTCGGCGCGTTCATGCGGCCGATCAGCATCCACACCGGCGCATGGCGCTATCCTGGCGCCTGGCCGGACGCCAATTTCAACTTTTCCCATATCAAGCAGCTCGCCCAGAAGCTGGAAGCCGGCAAGTTCGACGCCTTCTTCATGGCGGACCATTTGGCCGTGCTGAACATGCCGATCAATGCGCTGAAGCGCAGCCACACCGTGACCTCGTTCGAGCCGTTCACGCTGCTGTCGGCGCTCGCGACGGTCACAGAGAATATCGGCCTGGTCGCGACCGGCTCGACCACGTTCGACGAGCCCTATCACGTCGCCCGCCGCTTTGCCTCGCTCGACCATATCAGCGGCGGCCGTGCGGGCTGGAATATCGTCACCACCTCCAATCCGGATGCGGCGCTCAATTTCGGGCTCGACGACCATATGGAGCACGCCGAACGCTATCGCCGCGCGCGGGAGTTCTACGGCGTCGTCACCGGCCTCTGGGATTCCTTTGCGGATGATGCCTTCGTGCGCGACGTCGAATCCGGGCTCTTCGTCGATCCCGAGAAGATGCATGTGCTAAATCATGAGGGAAAATACCTGAAGGTGCGCGGTCCCCTGAACATCGCACGCCCGGTGCAGGGCTGGCCGGTGATCGTGCAGGCCGGCGCCTCGGAGGACGGCAGGCAGCTCGCCGCGGAGACGGCGGAAGCGGTGTTCACCGGTGGCGGCAGCCTCAGCGACGGGCAGAAGCTTTACGCCGACATCAAGGGCCGCATGGACAAGCTCGGCCGCGACCGCGAGCATTTGAAGATCCTGCCCGGCGCCTTCGTCGTGGTCGGCGACAGCGTCGAGGAGGCCAAGGAGAAGCGCGCGTTGCTCGACAGCCGGGTGCATTACGACAGCGCGATCGCATCGCTCTCGGTGATTCTGGGCACCGATGCGTCCGGCTTCGATCCGGACGGGCCGTTGCCGCCGATCCCGGAAACCAATGCCAGCAAGAGCGGGCGCCAGCGCCTGGTCGACGTCGCCGCGCGCGACAAACTCACCGTGCGCCAGCTTGCGCAGCGCGTCGGCGGCTATGGCGGGCTGGCCTTCGTCGGCACACCAAAACTGATCGCTGACCAGATGGAGGAATGGCTGACGAGCTATGCTTCCGACGGCTTTAACATCATGTTCCCGTACCTACCGGGCGGGCTCTACGATTTCGTCGACAAGGTGGTCCCGGAACTGCAGAAGCGCGGGATTTTCCGCAAGGAGTACGAAGGCAAGACGCTGCGGGAGAATCTGGGCCTGCCGCGGCCGAAAAACCGGTTTTTCGCGCACTGATCCGGCCGAATTGGGCCGGTTTGGATCTGGAAAACCTTGACTTTGGGCCGATTCTGACTAGTTTGCCGGCCAAACGCGGGCCGCTTGGCCGGCTCCAGATACCCCATTATTTTCCTGAGGTTTTGACATGGCCAAGGCGGTCACCATCAAGGTCAAGCTCGTGTCGTCCGCCGACACCGGCTACTACTACGTCGCCAAGAAGAATTCGCGCACCATGACCGACAAGCTGGTCAAGAAGAAGTACGATCCGGTCGCGCGCAAGCACGTCGAATTCCGCGAAGCCAAGATCAAGTAAGATCGCGGGACACTACCCACTCGAACGGGGCCTCGCGGCCCCGTTTTTATTTTGTGGCCCGAGGACTTAGGGCTCACATGATCGCGACCTTGAACGAAGGAAATGCTGGCGGCTACTCGGTCGCATACGGCCGCGAGGACATCTACTTTCCCGTCTACATCACTGCCGCCCTCGCCGCGATCTTCTTCACAGCCGCCTGGATCACCGGCGCGGTTTACTGGCTGGCGCTCGCGGTAACGGCGGCCGGCTTTACCTACTACAACATCCCGTTGCTGGAGACCGGGCGCCCGACCATCGGCGCCAATCAGTACGGCATCTTCATCCAGGCTTTCGGCTTGATCCGCTGGCGCGCCATCGAACGCATCGACCTCGTTCAGATCGCCGAGCGCGCGATGACCGTTCATGAATTGCAGATTGCGCTCAGCATGCCCCTCAGCGGCGCGCTCGTGGCCGACTGGCGCAAGCAGCCGGCTTATCGCCGCTTGATGCGGCTGCCATGGCGCATGGACCACCGTGGCGTGGTGTGCATCAACCTGGAGCCATTCGACCGGACGCCCGACGAGATTCATCGGACGTTCCTCAGGATGTGGCGCTACTATCGGAGCTAGTGCACCACTTCACCATGCAGCGCGAGGTCGAGGCCATCGCGCTCGGCGTCCTCGTGCACGCGGAGGCCGACGAACACCTTGACCGCAGCGAGGATGATCAGGCTCACGATGGCATCGTAAACGATCACAGTGGCAACACCGACGCACTGGTTGAAGAACTGACCAGCGTTGCCCTCCAGAACGCCCGGCGTCCCCCCGTATTGCTCGACCGCAAACACGCCGGTGAGCAGTGCGCCGACGATGCCGCCAATCGCATGCACGCCAAAGCAATCCAGTGCGTCGTCATAGTGGAACGCGCGCTTCAAGCCAGTGCATCCCCAATAGCAGAAGACACCGGCGCCGATTCCGATGGCAAAGGCGCCGATCGGCGCCACGAAACCGGAAGCCGGCGTGATGGCAACGAGGCCGGCGACCGCGCCCGAGCAGATCCCGACGACGGTCGGCTTGCCCTTAAGCGTCCATTCCACCAGCATCCAGGTGAAAGCAGCAACCGCCGTGGCGATCTGCGTCACCAGCATCGCCATGCCAGCCTGCATCCCTGCCGTGACGGCGGAGCCGGCGTTGAAACCGAACCAGCCAACCCAGAGCAGAGAGGCGCCGACAAAGGTCAGCACCATGTTATGGGCAGGCCCCGTCTCCTTTCGCTTGCCGAGCATGATGGCGCACATCAGACCTGCCACGCCGGCATTGATGTGCACGACGGTACCTCCGGCGAAATCGAGCACCTTCACCCATGCGTTCTCGTTGGCAGCGGCGAAGACACCGTCGGGCCCCCAGACCCAGTGCGCAACCGGCGCATAGACCAGGATCGCCCACAGCCCGATGAACCAGAGCATGGCCGAGAATTTCATGCGCTCGGCAAATGCGCCGGCAATCAGCGCGGGCGTAATGATCGCAAATGTCATCTGAAAGCAGATGTACACGGCCTCGGGGATGGTCGGAGCAAGCGGATTGGGATTGCCAATTCCGCCCTTGCCGATGTCGCTCAGGATGTCCTTGAGAAACATGCGATCGAGCCCGCCGACAAAGGGCGTGCCAGTACGAAAAGCCATACTGTAAGTCAGGATGGCGAACAGAATGGTGACGAGGCAGGTGACCGCGAAACTAGTCATCACGGTGTCGCCGACATTCTTCTTGCGCACCATGCCGCCATAGAACAGGCCGAGGCCCGGGATCGTCATCATCAAGACGAGCGCGACGGAAGTGAGCATCCACGCCGTATCGCCGGAGTTCGGCGTGCACTTTTCAAGGACCTTGCCGCCGCAGGCCGGCGGCGCCGCGTCCTGGGCAAACGCAATGTCGCCCAGTGCGAGACTGAGGAGCGCAATTCCCAAGAAAGTCGCCAGGAAAGCAGCCGCGAATTTCACGAGCCTTTGGCTCGCAGATGTTCTTGCGTGCATCATCTTCCTCCCGTGGCAAGAGAAGTCAGCGAAAGGCTTGAGGAGAGGCTTGCCGCGCCGGCAATGCTCGCGGCTTGCTGCTCGACGGACGTCACCAAATGCCTGGCGTCGCCCGCTCGTCCAGTTCTCGCAGTGTTTTGGAGCGCCGCAATTGGCCCGCAGTGCTTGCCCAGAATTGGCAATGTACCCCCGACCTTGGGCACAAAGCTTAGGGAGCTCGGCGCCGCGGCAAGGCCGTCGAGCTTCGATGGCTGGAGATTGGCGGCGACTAGGCTCATGGCCTGCCAGCCTCTATCAGGGACGCCAAAGTCGGAAGACGCCCGTGCCGGTCTCCGACTCCCAATTCTTAGCCAGAATCAATCAAGTTTCGTGCCACCAACCATGCAGAGAAAACCTGTTGAATCAACATCGTCTCTAGTTCACCAACGCGTGAACTGGCTTGGCTACTGCCGATTTTGAAAGCACCTCACTGACTATAATTTAATCAGCCGCGATTGCCGTCCGCGTGGGGCAGCAGTCCTCGGCGGAAAATTAGCCGCCGGCGCGGACCTTACGCCGCCTTCAATAGCGGCGGCTGTGAGGGCCGCATCAGCGCGAACGCCACCTGGATGATGCCGCCGGCGAGCCCGAGCGCGACGCCGATGCGCCAGGCCATGGTGTAGGAGCCGAGCGCGTCGTACAGCAGCCCTCCCCCATAGGCGCCGAGGAAGCTGCCGATCTGGTGGCTCATGAAGGCAAGTCCCTGGATCATCGCCTGCCAGCGCAGCCCGAACATCTCCGCCACCGCGCCCGCGACCAGTGGACCGACGCCCATCCACAGGAAGCCCATGATGGCGCCGAACAGCAGCGTGGAGGCGGGCGTCGCCGGCAGCATGAAATACCAGGCGAGCGCCAGCGAGCGCAGGATGTAGATCATGCCCAGCAGCGCAAGCTTGTTCCAGCGCTGGCCGGCCCAGCCGAAGAAGAGCGAGCCGAGTACGTTAAAGCCGCCGATCATGCCGAGCGTCTGCGCGCTCAGCATCGGATCGAGGCCGCAGATCGCGAGATAGGACGGCAGATGCGTGGTGAGGAAGACGAGCTGCATGCCGCAAACGAGATAGGCGCAAGTCATCACCACGAAGGAAGCATTACCGAACGCCGCTCGCGCGGCGATGGCTGCGGTGGCCTCGCCGATGTCTTCGGATGACGTCGGCTTGGGCAGCGGAACCTGGTCGATCCGACCCGCGTACCAGGCGGCAGGGATCATCGCGAGCGCCAGCACCACGAAGCCGATCAAACCGACACGCCAGCCGAAACCCTCATTGAGGAGCTGTCCGATCGGAGCCGACAGCAGGGCGCCGAGCGATCCGGCACCGGAGACAATGCCAAGCACCGTTGAGCGCACCGTCTCCGGCACCGCGCGGGCTGCGACCGACATCGCGATCGCGGCTGCCGTGCACGCAAGCGAGGTACCGATCAGGACCCCACCGCCGATCATGATGCTGATGACGCCGTGCGCGCCCGCCATGAACCCAAGGCCGGCGATATAGAGCAGCGAACCAACCACCATGATCGGGCGAAAGCCGTACCGCACCGTCATGGCGCCGGCGAGCGGTTGCAGGAAGCCCCAGGCGAGGTTCTGCACCGCCAGCGCCAGCGTGAAGTCGGACACCGAAATCCCGATGTCATGCGTCAGCGGCTGCATGAAGATGCCGAGGCTCTGCCGCAGGCCCATGCTCAGCGTGAGCATGATCGAAGCGCCGATCAGGATCGGCAGCGTGGGACGCAGGATTTGCAGCAAGGGCATTGTTTTTGTTCTCCCTATCGATGGCGGCGCAGCAAAGCCGACCTGCGATTCACGCAATTTTTAGTTACACAGACCTGTGTAACTTGGCTATAAGAGGGAGCTGCTGTCAAGCGAGTGAGATACCGAGCCGTTGCATGGCTTCTCCGCACCAGAAACAGACGATGAAGGACCGGATCCTTCAGACGGCTGACCGGTTGTTCTACCTGAAGGGCATTCGCGCCATCGGCGTCGACACGATTTCCGCCGAGATCGGCATCAGCAAGCGCACGCTCTACAACCACTTTCCGTCCAAGGACGCGCTGATCGCGGCCTATCTGGAGCATCGCTTCGTGCAGCCGAAGCCGTCGGACAAGTCACCGGTCGAGCAGATCCTCGGCACCTTCGATGCGCTGGAGCGTCGTTTTGGTGCCAAGGATTTTCGCGGCTGTCCCTTCGTCAATGCGGTCGCCGAACTCGGTGGCGAAGACAAGTCGGTGAAGGAAATCGCCATCGCTTTCAAGGAAAGCCGCCGGCTGTGGTTTCGCGATCGATTGGTCGAACTAGGCGTTGCCGATCCGGAGGGACTGGCGACCCAACTGCAATTGCTGGTCGATGGCTCGATCGCACAGGATCTCGTCCGCGACGACCCCGCGATGGCGCGTGCCGCGAAAGATGCTGCACGAGTACTGCTGGAGAATGCTGGGGTGAAGGTCAGTAGCCCGGATGGAGCGGAGCGAAATCCGGGGAGCCTACGCGAGGATTGAGACGAAACCCGGATTGCGCTTCGCTTCATCCGGGCTACGCAACTGCGTGCGGGCTATGCCGCTGCAGAGACGACTCTGTTCCGGCCATCGTGCTTGGCGCGGTAGAGCGCGTTGTCGGCGCGCTTGAGCACGTCGGAGACCGACTCGCCCTTGCGCTCCAGCGTGGTGAGACCGATCGAGATCGTGACCTCGATGCGGTTGGCGCCCTTGTTGATGGAGAAGGATTCACCGGCGATCGAGCGGCGTAGGCGTTCGGCGACCATGCTGGCGACGTGAAGGTCGGTTTCCGGCATCACGATCACGAATTCCTCGCCGCCATAGCGGCACGCGAGATCAATGCCGCGGATCGATTTGCGGATCCGTGTCGCGAAGTCGCGCAGGACGTCGTCGCCGGCGTCATGACCATAGGTGTCGTTGATCGCCTTGAAGTAATCGATGTCGAGGATCATCAGCGCCAACGGCTTGCCGCGGGCCGAGGCCTGTTCACCAAGCGTCGCCAGATGGCTCTCCATGTAGCGGCGGTTATGCAGCCCGGTCAGCGCGTCCGTGATCGCCATCTCGATCGAGTTCTGCACATTGTCGCGCAGATGATCGGTATAGCGCCGGCGCCGAATCTGCGTGCGTGCCCGCGCCAGCAACTCGTTCTTGTCGATCGGCCGCAGCAGGTAATCGTTGACGCCGATCTCAAGCCCGCGCAGCAGCCGCGCATTGTTATCGGCATCCGAGATGGCGAGGATCGGCAATTGGCGGGTGCGCTCCAGCGAACGTGCCTGGCTGCAGAGCCGCAGGCCGTCGTAATTGTCGAGGCTGAGCGAGACGATGAGCAGGTCGTAATTGCCCTCGGCGGCATTGAACAGCGCTTCGGCCGGGTTGGTCTCGACATCGACCGTATGCTCAGCGGACAGCATCGGCGCGAGCCGTTCGTAGGACGACGGCCGGTCATCGACCAGAAGGATGCGGCCGCCAAGCCCCTTGTCGGCAATCGCGCTGCGTTCGGGCGCCTGCATGCCGATCTCGAGCGAGGTGATCGCACGCATGCGCAATTCATCGGTCATCATCTTCAGTCGTGTCAGCGAGCGCACGCGTGCGATCAGCACGACGTCGGACACAGGTTTGGTCAGGAAGTCGTCGGCGCCGGCTTCCAGCCCGCGCACGCGGTCGGCGGGGCTGTCGAGCGCGGTGACGATGACCACCGGAATGAAGTGCGTGGCCGGGTTGGACTTGAGGCGACGGCATACCTCGAAGCCGTCCATGTCAGGCATCATGACGTCGAGCAGGATGATGTCGCATTCGGCACGGGCGCAGATCTGCAGAGCCTCAGCGCCGTTGGAAGCGGTCAGCACGTCGAAATATTCGGCCGACAATCGTGCTTCCAACAACTTGACGTTCGCGGGAACGTCATCGACCACGAGGATACGCGCAGACATCGAAACTCAACTCCCCTACCCGATAAAGCGTCGGACAGTCTCAATAAATTTGCCGACCGAAATTGGTTTGGACAAATAGGCCTCGCATCCGCCCTCACGGATGCGTTCCTCATCGCCCTTCATCGCGAACGCCGTGACCGCGACCACCGGGATCTTGCGCAGATCGGGATCGTCCTTGATCCAGCGCGTGACTTCGAGCCCGGAGACCTGCGGAAGCTGGATGTCCATCAGGATCAGGTCGGGATGCAGCTTGCGGACGAGATCGAGCGCCTCGAAGCCATTGCTTGTGCCGGAGGTCTGATAACCGTGCGCCTCCAGCAGGTCGCGAAAGAGCTTCATATTGAGCTCGTTGTCCTCCACGATCAGGACGGTCTTGGCCATCCCGTCCCTCCAAAGCCGTAGGAAACAGTCCCTGATACGGTACGTCCGGTACCGCGGTCGAGCGCGTCGAAATGTAAATTCAAACTGGCGCCAGATTCGCTCAAACCCGTTAAGCCCGACCGCTATCTTGTGTGGCGTGGTTTCCACTTGCTTGAACAGGTCCGAAAGACTCGGGCATGATGCGTGTCATTAGAGAACATAAGTTAACGGAAAGGCAAACCGACCGTTGAAAAAGCCTGTTCAAAACCCCCGCGAAGTAGCTGAAATCGTTGCGGTTCAGGCGCTGGGTTTCATCGCCGGCGACCCCGAAAGGCTGGGCCTGTTCCTGGCCGAGACGGGAATCGGACCCGAGACGCTCCGCTCCGCCGCCTCCGACCCAAAGTTCCTTAGCTCGGTGCTCGACTTCGTGATGCGGGACGATGCGACCGTGCAGGCGTTTGCAAAGGCTTCCGAATTGCACCCGACCAACATTGCCGCGGCCCACCAGGTCCTGAACGATCCCAAATGGGAACGCGACGTGCCGTGAGCGCGGCGCTCACGAGCAACGGCCACCGCTGCTTCTGCCGGGATTGCCTCGGCGACCTCGACTTCAAGGCAAGGCGCTGCAGCCATTGCGGCTCGCCGCGCCTGGTTCGCCATCACGCCCTGCCGCGGCTTGCGCTGGCGCATATCGATTGCGACGCCTTCTACGCCACGGTCGAGAAACGCGACAACCCTGATCTCGCCGACAAGCCCGTCATCATCGGCGGCGGCAAGCGCGGCGTGGTTTCCGCCGCCTGCTATGTCGCGCGGACCTTTGGCGTGCGCTCGGCCATGCCGATGTTTAGGGCGATCGAGCTGTGCCCGTCCGCGACCGTGATCCCGCCGGATATGGCGAAATATGTCCGCGTCGGCCGTGAGGTGCGCCACGCGATGCAGGCGCTGACGCCCCTGGTCGAGCCGTTGTCGATCGACGAGGCCTTCCTCGATCTCTCCGGCACCGAGCGCGTCCACGGCATGATCCCGGCGAAGGTGCTGGCGGGCTTTGCCCGCGACGTCGAGCGCAATATCGGCATCACGGTGTCTGTCGGGCTGTCCTGCAACAAGTTCCTGGCCAAGATCGCCTCCGACCTCGATAAGCCGCGCGGCTTCGCCACGCTCGACCAGGACGAAGCGCGCGAGATGCTCGCGGACAAGCCTGTTGGTTTCATCTTCGGCGTCGGGCCTGCGACCCAGGAAAGGCTGATCCAGCGGGGCTATCGCACCATCGCCGACCTGCAGCGCGCGGACGAGAACGAGCTGATGAAGCAGTTCGCGAACGAGGGCCGTAGATTGTGGCGGCTCGCGCGCGGCATCGACGACCGTCGCGTGGTAGCCGATCGCGGCGCCAAGACGATCTCGAGCGAGACCACGTTCGAGAACGACATCCGCGATTTCGTCACGCTGGAAAGGCTGCTGTGGAGATTGTCCGAGAAGGTCTCGGCGCGGCTGAAGAACAGCGAGCTTGCAGGCTCCACCATCACGTTGAAGCTGAAGACCGCCGATTTCCGCCCGCGCACCCGCTCGCAATCGATCGCGGCGCCGACCCAGCTCGCCGGAAAGATCTTTGCGGTGTCGCGCGAGATGCTGGCGAAGGAGATCGACGGCACCGCCTTCCGCCTGATGGGTGTCGGCGTCAGCGCGCTGCGGCCGGGATCGGCGGCCGACGACACCGACATGCTCGACCGACGCTCCGCCCACGCCGAGCGGGCGATGGATGACCTGCGGAAGAAATTCGGAAACGCCGCGGTGATTAGGGGAATTTCTTACGAGGGGCCGGCGAAGACGGAGTGACGTCGTCCGTCTTTCCGTTGTCATTGCCGGGCTTGACCCGGCAATCCATCCACTCCGAAAGGAATCTTCTGAAGGGTGATGGATGCGCGGGTCAAGCCCGCGCATGACGAGGTGAGCCCAACGGCCCCCTATCACTTACACGGCTTCGTGTCCTTGACGTCGAACTTGCCCATCGCGCCTGATATCACGAAGTCATTGTAATCCAGCACCAGCGCACGGGAGACGCCGTTCTCGTAGAGCTCGAACGACATCGCATAGACCGGCGTCTGCTCACTATCAACGGCCTTGGCATCGCGGTCGTAATAGCTCACCGTCACCGGCCACCGGGTCATCGATTTCATCGCATCGTTCGTGGTCGAAGCATCGGGCGACGCCGGCGCGCGCTCGCCGGGGATCGGCTGTCCGATCACAGAAAGCGTGTTGTAGACCTTTTCGCCGTTGTCGGAACCGTCATAGACCGTGAGCTCGAGCACGCTCTTGCCCTCGCGCGCGGCGGCGATGATGTGCTGGATCTGCTCGGTCGGGAATACGACTTTGCCGTCGAGCTGAAAGGTCTTCGCCACCGGCTGCTTCAGCTTGACCGTGATGTGGTCGCCCACCCGCTCCGCCACGCCATCCACCGGCGCGGAATCGCCGTCGTTCATCCGCGTATCGATCTTGAACCGGTAGCTCTTGCCGGCGGCATCCTCCCAGGATGAAGAGCGCAGGTCGGAGAGCGTAACCTTGCCCTCGCCGCTGTCGAGCTCCGATACCTGGCGGAATTCGGATGTGTAGCCCTCGCAGGTGCTGCCGGAGAAATTATAGAGGATGCGCCCGCGCACGCTGCTGATCGCGTTGGAGCCGCGCGACTTCACGAGATTGAGATCGTAGAGCGCCTGATGCGACAAAAACGGCACCGTTCCGGCCGTGGCCGCTCCGTTGGTGAATCCCGATCCTGCGGCTACGGCAATGGTCATCGCCAAAACGCGAGGCGGAATCCGGAACAGGCGGGCCATGTATATCCCTTTAGGAAACGGACGATTCGTCACAATAGTGACGGCTCTATTGCGCCGCAACTGGGGCAGTTTCACAAAAAGGTAACGCCGAGAACGCGAGCGACGCGTTTTTTGGCATATTTCATCGGGGTTTACGCAGCAAAGCGCCGTTCTTGACCGATCCGCGGCCGACTTGAAAGCGGCGGCGCGATGCGCGAAACAATGCGCCCTGATTGTCACTGAACCCGGGGACGGAAAACATGGCAGGTACGGTCGAACAGAAACTGGCGGCACAGGGGATCACCCTGCCCGAGCCCGCCGCTCCCGTGGCGAACTATGTCGGCTTCGTTCGTACCGGCAACCTGCTGTTCGTCTCCGGCCAGCTTTGCTTCGATGCCCAGGGCAAGCTGATCGCCAAGGGCAAGCTGGGTGCGGGCGTCACCATCGAGCAAGGTAGCGCCGCCGCCCGCGGCTGCGCGATCAACCTGTTTGCCCAGATCAAGGCCGCGCTCGGCGACCTCGACAAGGTCGCGCGTGTGGTGCGGCTTGGCGGTTTCATCAATTCGACACCCGACTTCCTGGACGCACCGAAGGTGCTGAACGGCGCCTCGGACCTGATGGTGGCCGCCTTCGGCGACAAGGGCCGGCACGCCCGTACCACCGTTGGCGTCGCTTCGCTGCCGGCGGACGCCGCCGTGGAAGTCGAGGGATTGTTCGAGGTCACCTGAGCGATGCGGGCCCCCGACTGGCTGACGGCACGGCCGGTCGCCCATCGCGGCCTGCATGATGTTGCGCGCGGCATCATCGAGAACATGCCGGCGGCGGCCGAAGCGGCCATCGCGGGCAATTTCACCATTGAGTGCGATATCCAGCTTACTGCCGACGGCGAGGCCATGGTGCATCACGACGACGCGCTCGGCCGGCTCACCGAGGGCTCGGGCCTCCTGCTCACCAAGACGGCGGCCGAACTGAAGGCCATCCGCTTCAAGGACACCGGCCAGCGCATGATGTCGCTCGGCGACCTCTGCGCGCTGGTTGCCGGCCGCGTGCCGCTCCTGGTCGAGGTGAAGAGCCGTTTTGACGGCGACCGCAAATTGGTGAAGCGGATGGCGGAGGTGCTGAGCAGCTATTCCGGGCCCGTGGTCGGCATGTCTTTCGACCCGGACCAGGTGCTGGCGCTGCGTGAGATCATGCCAAGGCTGCACCGCGGCATCACCGCCCAGCGCAACTATGACGACGGGTATTGGGCCAAGCTGACGCCGGCACAGCGCGACAGCATGCTGTACCTGCGCCATGGCTTCCGCACCGAGCCGCATTTCGTCGCCTACTGGATCGACCAGTTGCCGGCGCCCGCGCCCTGGATCGCGCGCAAGCTGTTCGGCTGCCCGCTACTGGCCTGGACCGTGCGCACGCCGGAGCAACGCGCGAGAGCGGCGCGCTATGCCGACCAGATGATCTTCGAAGGTTTCATGCCGGGAACCTGACATGTGGCTGGCGGCCTTGAAGTCGGCATTGCGATGCACGATCTTTGTAGGGCGCAGCTCACCATGGGCGATGGCCGCTCGCACGGGGGACCGGTTCAAACTCTCAATGGCCTCATCCGAAATCACCCTCGAAGCGGTTCCGTCCGTCAGCTATATCAAGGCTGCGGATTGGGACGCCTGCGCCAATCCGACGGTCGATCCCGGCTCGCTTGATGCTCTCGACACGCTGGCTTTACCCAGTGCTGGAGGCCTCGCATGCATCCACGCAAAACCCTCTTATAACCCCTTCGTTTCGCACGCCTTTTTTGCGGCATTGGAGGCTTCCGGCTCGGCCGTCGCGCGGACCGGCTGGGGGCCACGGCATCTCCTGGCCAGGCTGGACGGTGAGATCGTCGGGATAGTCCCCTGCTATCTCAAGTCCCACTCCCAGGGCGAATATGTCTTCGATCGCGGCTGGGCCGACGCCTATGAGCGCGCCGGCGGCCGGTATTATCCGAAACTCCAGGTGTCGGTGCCCTTCACGCCCGCCACCGGGCCGCGTCTCCTGCTTCGCAACGGCATCCACCGTGAGCAGATCAGGTCGGCGCTTGCCCATGGCCTGATGGCGCTATGCGAGGCCACCGAGGCCTCCTCGGCGCATGTGACCTTTGCAAGCGAGGACGAAGCGAAGTTCCTCGGCGGACATGGTTTTCTGCAGCGGACCGACCAGCAGTTCCACTGGCACAATGACGGCTTCAAGACCTTCGACGATTTCCTCGCCACGCTGAATTCACGCCACCGCAAGGCGATCAAGCGCGAGCGGCGCGAGGCGCTTGCGGCCGGTGTCACGATCCACTGGCTGACGGGCGAGGAGATCACCGAGGATGCGTGGGACGCATTCTTCGACTTCTATATGGAGACCGGCTCGCGCAAATGGGGCCGGCCGTACCTAAACCGGAAATTCTTCTCGCTGATCGGCGAGAGCATGGCCAAGGACGTGCTGCTGGTCATGGCGAAGCGCAATGGACGCTGGATCGCAGGAGCCATCAACTTCATCGGCTCGGACACGCTGTTCGGCCGCAACTGGGGCGCGACCGAGCACCATCCCTTCCTGCATTTCGAGGTCTGCTATTATCAGGCGATCGATTTCGCCATCCAGAGCGGATTGCAGGTGGTCGAGGCCGGCGCGCAAGGAGAGCACAAGCTCGCGCGCGGATATCTGCCGCAGACCACCTATTCCGCCCATTACATCGCCGACCCGGGCCTGCGCCGGGCGATCGCCGATTACCTCAAGCGCGAGCGCGCCTATGTCGCCGAGGTCGGCCGCGAGCTCTCCGAGGCTGGCCCGTTCCGCAAGGGCGGCGACGAGAGTTAAGCTTTCTGCTAGGAGCTGTGTCTTCTGCAAGACACGTGATTTGAGGAGCCGACGCCATGCCCACCGCCTATGATCCCAACAACATCTTCGCCAAGATCCTGCGCGGTGAACTGCCCTGCTACAAGGTCTATGAGGACGAGCATGTCTTCGCCTTCCTCGACATCATGCCGCGTTCGCCCGGCCACACGCTGGTGATCCCGAAGGCCCCGGCCCGCAACATCTTCGACATCTCGCCCGAGGACTACGCCCATGTCGCGCGCGGCGCGCAGAAGATCGCTGCTGCGGCGATGAAGGCCTTCCAGGCCGACGGCATCACCGTGCAGCAGTTCAACGAGCCGGCCGGCGGCCAGGTCGTCTTCCACCTCCACATGCATGTGATGCCGCGCCAGGACGGCGTCGCGCTGTTGCCGCCCGCAAGCCGCAAGGAGGATGTGAAGGTGCTGGAGGACAATGCGACCAAGCTGATCGCCGCGCTGGGGTAACGGCTCTCTCCCCTTGTCATTCCGGGATCCGCCAGGCGCAGGCCCGGAATCCATCGGACCGCATGCGCTGCGGAGAAATGGATTCCGGGCTCGCGCTGCGCGCGCCCCGGAATGACCGGACGAGAAAATCACTCCGTCTCGAAATCACCGGGCTGTGGCGGCGCAAGCGGCGTGAACTCGCAGCGATCGGGCTTGATGTCGAGCAGCGGCGTCTCGTCGAGACAGTCCAATCCGCGCACCAGGATGACGTTGCCCTGGACGCCGACCAGCTTTACGATCGAAGTCGCGATCGGGTTCGGCCGCACCGGTGAGCGCAGCGAGAAGGCGCCGCGGGTTTTTCCGTTGCTCTTCGGGCTCTGCAGCACGAGGTCGCGGCGCGACTGGTGCAGCCAGTAGAGCACCTCGAGATTCTCGTAGAAATCGACGCCCTTCATGGCGGGCACCCATGGCTCGAAAATCTCCAGACGACAGACGGGGCCGTCATGGCGGCCCTGCCGCGGCGTTATCAGCCGCGAGGTCCAGGGCGTGCGGATGCGACCGATGAAGATCAGGCCGGCGTCCTGTGCCGGCGGCATCTCGATGGCGACTTCGCCCGGGCGTATCTCACCTTCTCGAACCATGTCTCAATCCACAGATAGCTGCTTGCCTATCGACAGTAACGCATTGCGCGGCGGCTGCAATCAGCCGAGCCACCATTGGCCGCCGACCAGGATCACTTCGCCGATGGCCACGCCTGCGAAGATCGATTTCCGCGACAGCGTGAACGCGGCAAAGCCTGCGGCCACGGCCCCATAGCGCAACAGGGCCGGAACGCTTGCGAGCGCGCCGGGCGGCTGCACCACGATCTGCGCGATGACCCCGGCCAGGATCGCGGTCGCGACTGCCCTCACCCACACAAGAAGCTCGGAGCCCTCATCGAGCCCGCCGCCAAACCACAGGCCCAGCATGCGCCAGATCTGGTTGGGGATCACGCCGGCCACGAACAGGACCACGAGCGCGTGCCAGTCGCCGATGAAGGTGCTCATGCGATCGCCTTTGCCCTTGCCCGGTGCACACCATAGGCGATGGTGCCGGCGACGACGCCGCTGACCAGAATGTCGAGGCCGCTGTTGAGCAGCGTCGCCAATGGATACAGCGCCAGTCCCAGCGCGAGTGCGACACCGTCGGCAAGCTCGCGGCAATTGCGCGCGGTCGAGAACAGGAACGCCAGCGGCGTCAGCATCAGGATCGCCGCGGCGAAGAGCTGCGAGAGATTGGCGGCCAGCAGGTAGCCGATCGTGTTGGCCACCACAGAGAGAAAGACCAACCCGCAACCGAGCCCATGAATGAAGGCGATGCGGCGCTCCCGCGGCACCTGTGGCAGAAAGCGATGGCATTCGACCCACAGCGTGACGGCGGTGAGATGCGCCACCAGGATCAGGTGCCGCCGTTTTGTCTTTGGCGTCCGCATCATCGGCAGGACGGACACCACCATCGGAAACAGGCGGATGGCGCTGACGCTCACCGCGATCGCCGATTGCAGGATGGTCGCGCCGGAGCCCAGCGTCGACACCAGGATGATCTGGGCCGGTCCAGCCCAGACGAACACCGTGCTCGCCAACGTCCAGGCCAGCGAGAAATGCGTGTCATGCGCCAGCGCCCCGATGCCGAGATAGGTCGCGAACAGCACCAGCGCCAGGATGGTCGATCCGACCGACCGCACGCCCCAGAAGAAGGCGCGGAATGAGCTGTGCCATTGCGGGGAATCGAGCGGAGGAAGCGCCACGGCGGACCAGAGAGAGGTTTGAATTGAGCGGCATAGGGCGGATGAAGCGGGGCGGCGTCAAGCAAGCGCGCCTCAGGGCTGGCATGCAGCAGCGCCCCACCGTCATTGCGAGCGGAGCGAAGCAATCCATGCCGCCGCTTGCGGAGAGATGGATTGCTTCGTCGCTTCGCTCCCCGCAATGACGAGCCCTGCCCTCTCACACCCTGTTCCGCAACACGAAACAGGCACCGCCGGCTTTGCGGATGCGGTTGCAGAGATTGTCGGCCTCGGGCCGCGTGTCGGCGCCGATGCGCACCTGGTAGAAAGTGGCGGTCCCGCGCGTGCGCAGAGGTGCGCTAAGCAGGCTCGGATCCTGGTCGCCGATCACGCTGCTCAGGCTTTTCATCGCACGCGCATACATCGCCAGCGCCTTGTCGCGGTTGAAGCCCGCGGCGAGCTGCACGCCCCAGACCTTTGCTGCGGCGAGCGTGACATGCTGCTCGAGCCCAGCGACGAACGGGTTCGGCGCGCGCTTCAGAAGCGCCATCAGTTCGCGGCAGCTCGACGTCGGCGGACGCGCGGGCATCTTGCCGCCGCGGCCGGCGGCCGCCCATTCGTCGACGCTGGAGCCGGTGATCGCGTACACGTAGCTGCGCGTTTCTTGCGGCATGTAGCCGGTGCCGGCGAGCCAGTCCTGCACGCGGCGCGGACCGGCATTGTAGGCCGCTGCAGCAAGACCGAGATTGCCGAACTGGCTGCGAAGCTCGCCTAAGAATTCGGCCGACTTCGGCAGCGCCTGCACGGGATTGAAGGGATCGAGCAGGCCGCGCTCGTTCGCCGTTCCCGGCATGAACTGCGCGATGCCCTGCGCGCGCTGGCCGTTCCGCGTCATCGGGCCCACCGCATCGGGCTGAAACCGGCTCTCCTGCCAGATCACGCGGGCAAAGAATTCGAGCGGCAGGTCGTTCGCCCGTGCAGCAGATTCGATCATCAGGCACATCGCTTCCCGCGCCTCGCTTTCGCGCGCGGTCTCGGACTTTTCCGGGGGGTGAGCGAGTTCCTCGACGCTCGGGTGCACGACGCGGCTGTCAGGCTCCTCGGCCGCCGCCGGTGCCAGCCATAGCAGAAGCGCGAGAGTAGCGCTGAAATGCGGGATTATTCGCATCATCTCAGACCTGACAAATCAGTCCTTGACTTAGGCGGCGGGCCGACTAGGAAACTCGGGCATTATCAACGCGCCAGGGCCGAAATGCGCACAATCTATTTTGATCTCGACGGCACGCTGACCAATCCCAAGCCCGGGATCACCCGTTCCATTCAGTACGCGCTCGAGCGGCTGGGCAAGGCGGTCCCAAGCGAAGACGAATTGACCTGGTGCATCGGCCCTCCCCTGCACGCGAGCCTGAAGAAGCTGGTCGGCAGCGATGCGCTCGCTGATCGGGCTTTGGCGCTCTATCGCGAGCGGTTCGCCGATATCGGCCTGTTCGAGAACGAGACCTATCACGGCATCCAGGAGACGCTGTCCGCGCTGGCCGCCTCGCATCCGCGCATGTTCATCGCCACCAGCAAGCCTGCGGTGTATGCCGAGCGGATCATCGATCATTTCGGCCTGCGTCCCTATTTCGAACAGGTGTTCGGCTCGGAGCTCGACGGCACGCGCACCGACAAGACCGAGCTGTTGCGACATGCGCTCGAAACGGCGAAGGTGGATCCTACGCAGGCGATCATGATCGGCGACCGCAGCCACGATATCGTCGGCGCGCGGAGCAACGGCATGACAGCCATCGGCGTCCTCTACGGCTATGGCAGCGAAGAGGAGCTGAAGGGTGCCGGCGCACATCATATTTGCGCGACCCATCCGAATTTGCTCGACCATTGCCTATCGCTTCCGGCTTGATCACTCGGAGCACACGAGATGACAACAACGTCCGACCAGCAGCTCGACTTCGCACCCGACGACGACGCGCCGATCGGCTACATGAAACGCACGCGCGACTACTATGCTGCGATCGGCTACACGACGCCCTATCGGTGGGCGCATTACACCAGCGCGCCGTTCCAGCCGCTGCGCAAGCCGCTCGCCGAATCCCGCGTCACCATCATCACCACGGCGGCGCCGTTCGATCCCGCCAAGGGCGATCAGGGACCAGGGGCGAAATATAACGGCGGCGCCAAGTTTTATCAGGTCTATGACGGCGACACATCGAAGCAGCACGATCTGCGCATTTCCCACATCGCCTATGACCGCGTGCACAGCTCGGCCAAAGACAGCGGCACTTGGTTCCCGTTGCCGCAATTGCGGCGGCTGGCGGAGGAAGGACGGATCGGCGAGATCGCGCCGCGCTTCTTCGGCGCGCCCACCAACCGCAGCCACCGCGTCACCATCGATACCGATGCGCCGGAGATCCTGGCGCGCTGCCGCGCTGATGGCGTCGATGCCGCCGTCCTGGTACCGAACTGCCCGGTGTGCCACCAGACCGTCAGCCTGGTGGCACGGCATCTCGAGGCCGGCGGCATTTCGACCGTCGTGATGGGTTGCGCCAAGGATATCGTCGAGCACGCCGCCGTGCCGCGATTCCTGTTCAGCGATTTCCCGCTCGGCAATTCAGCCGGCAAGCCGCACGATGTGGCTTCGCAGGCGTTCACGCTGGAGCTTGCGTTGCGCGTGCTGGAGTCCGCGCCAGCGCCGCAGACGACGGTGCAGTCGCCGCTGCGCTGGAGCGCAGACCATTCCTGGAAGCGCGACTACAGCAACGCCGACGCGCTGAGCGCCGAGGAACTGGCGCGGCTCCGCCGCGAGTTCGACGCGCAGAAGGAAATCGCGAAGGGCATCCGCGAGAGCGCGGCGTAGTCCCTCAATGAAAAAGGCCGGCTTTGCAGCCGGCCTTTTTTGATGATCGATCACAACGCTATCACACCTTCACCAGCGGTCCGCGCGCTGGCCCCTTGGAGCCACCGCCGTTGGGACCGCCCGGCTTCGGCTTGCGCTTGCGGGCGCCGGGGAGCTTCTCCGGCTTCGGCGTGACCGGGCCTTCGACGAACTCGAAGCCGATCTTGTCCTTGCCGGTTGCCTCGTCCTTGACCAGGACGACACGGACATGGCCGCCGCCCTTGAGCTGACCGAACAGCACTTCATCGGCCAGCGGCTTCTTGATGTGCTCCTGGATCACCCGCGCCATCGGGCGGGCGCCCATCTGCTCATCATAGCCATTCTCGATCAGCCATGCCTTTGCGGGCTCGGACAGCTCGATGGTGACGTCGCGGTCCGCGAGCTGCGCCTCAAGCTGAAGCACGAACTTCTCGACCACCATGCCGATCACCTCGGCATTGAGATGCGCAAAAGAGACGATCGCATCGAGCCGGTTGCGGAATTCCGGCGCGAACTGGCGATTGATCGCCTCGTGGTCGTCGCCTTCCCGCTTGCTACGGGTGAAGCCGAAGGCCTGCCGTGCAAGATCGGCCGCGCCCGCATTCGTGGTCATGATCAGGATCACATTGCGGAAGTTGACCTGCTTACCGTTATGGTCGGTCAGCCTGCCGTGATCCATGATCTGCAGCAGCACGTTGTAGAGATCCGGATGCGCCTTTTCGATTTCGTCGAGCAACACCACGCAATGCGGATGCTGGTCCACGCCGTCGGTCAACAGGCCGCCCTGGTCGAAGCCGACATAGCCGGGAGGTGCACCGATCAGGCGCGACACCGTGTGCCGCTCCATGTACTCGGACATGTCGAAGCGCAGCAGCTCGACGCCGAGCGACGCCGCGAGCTGTTTTGCCACCTCGGTCTTGCCGACGCCGGTCGGGCCGGAGAACAGGTAGCAGCCGATCGGCTTCTCCGGTTCGCGCAAGCCGGCACGCGCCAGCTTGATCGAGGCCGACAGCGACTCGATCGCCTTGTCCTGACCGAACACCACGCGCTTCAGGGTCTGCTCGAGGTGCTTCAGCACCTCGGCATCGTCCTTCGACACGCTCTTCGGCGGAATCCGCGCCATGGTCGCGATCGTGGTCTCGATCTCCTTGATACCGATGGTCTTCTTGCGCTTGTTCTCGGAGACCAGCATCTGCGCCGCACCGGACTCGTCGATCACGTCGATCGCCTTGTCAGGCAATTTGCGGTCGTGGATGTAGCGCGAGGAAAGCTGCACTGCCGCCTCGATCGCCTCATTGGTGTATTTCAGACGATGGTAATCCTCGAAATAGGGCTTGAGGCCCTTGAGGATCGCAATCGCGTCTTCCACCGTCGGCTCGTTAATGTCGATCTTCTGGAACCGGCGCACCAAAGCGCGGTCCTTCTCGAAATGCTGGCGGTATTCCTTGTAGGTCGTCGAGCCCATGCAGCGGATAGTGCCCGATGCCAGCGCCGGCTTGAGCAGGTTGGACGCATCCATCGCGCCGCCCGACGTGGCACCGGCGCCGATCACGGTGTGGATCTCGTCGATGAACAGGATCGCGTTCGGGTGCGCCTCGAGTTCCTTCAGCACCTGTTTCAGGCGCTCTTCGAAATCGCCGCGATAGCGCGTGCCGGCGAGCAGCGTTCCCATGTCCAGCGAGAACACGGTGGCAGCGGCCAGCACTTCCGGCACTTCGCTGTCGACGATGCGCTTGGCCAGTCCCTCCGCAATCGCGGTCTTACCGACGCCGGCTTCGCCGACGAACAGCGGATTGTTCTTCTGCCGGCGGCACAACACCTGGATCGCGCGGCTGATCTCGGCATTGCGGCCGATCACGGGATCGATCTTGCCGTCACGCGCCTTCTTGTTGAGGTTGACGCAATAGGTCTCGAGCGCCTCGCCCTTCTTCTTGGAGTCCTCGTTGCCCTTGGTCTCGGTCTCCTCGTCGACGCCGCGCACCGGCCGCGCCTCGGAGACGCCCGGCCGCTTGGCGATGCCGTGGCTGATGTAGTTGACCGCGTCGTAGCGCGTCATGTCCTGCTCTTGCAGGAAATAGGCGGCGTGGCTTTCGCGCTCGGCGAAGATCGCGATCAGCACATTGGCGCCGGTCACTTCTTCGCGACCCGAGGACTGCACGTGGATCACCGCACGCTGGATTACGCGCTGGAAACCGGCGGTCGGCTTCGCGTCATCAGCGCCATCAGTCACCAAATTTTCGAATTCGGTCTCGAGATAGTTGACGAGACTGGTCCTGAGCTTGTCGAGATCGACGCTGCAGGCCCGCATCACCGCGGCCGCATCCGAGTCGTCGATCAGCGACAGCAGAAGGTGTTCAAGCGTCGCGTATTGATGGTGACGCTCGTTTGCAATCGCCAATGCACGATGCAGGGATTGTTCAAGGCTTTGGGAAAAAGTAGGCATTCGCTTCCTCTATGGCCCCCGGCCATCATGATCGCCATTGCCCGGTCAGGCAACAACAACCTTCGTCATCCCCTGTCATATAGTCACGCACGATCGTGGCAAAAGCCCGGCTTCGCGCAGCGGTCAGCCAATCGAGCAAAGGCGCCGCGACCGAGAGCCACATCCCGCCAGCCAGCGGGAACGCCATCTGCTTCCGTCAGGCAAACCATTTCCCTCAGGCAAATCGGAAGCAAGACCCGTTCCGCTTCGTGGCGGGTCTGCTCGACGCTGGGCCCGCGTTACTTTTTTTCCATCACACATTGCAGCGGATGCTGGTGCTTCCGCGCAAAATCCATCACCTGGGTTACCTTGGTCTCGGCAATCTCATAGGTGAAAACCCCGCACTCCCCGATGCCATGGTGGTGCACGTGTAGCATGATCTTGGTCGCCGCTTCCGCGTCCTTGTTGAAGAACTTCTCTAAGACATGAACGACGAACTCCATCGGCGTGTAGTCGTCGTTCAAGATCAGGACGCGGTACAGATTGGGGCGCTTGGTCTTCGGCTTGACCTTGGTGATGACCGAGGTGGACGGACCTCCGGTCGTCCCCCCACTACGGCCGCCCTCGTCGTTGCCCATCCGGGGCGCTAATGGTGCGGCAAGCGCCGATAAGGGCGAATTGGTTGCAAAAACTGTCTGCGACATGGCTCAGGCGTTCGACATCCCCAAAGGAAACACGCAACGCACTTGGAGGTTGCGCAACGCCGAAAACAGCCGTCACGGAACTTCCAGCACGCTCTAGAGATCGCCGCTTCCCGGTCCGATCCTTTGCTGGGTCGGCAAAACGCAATATGGGCCCGGCTCCGTCCTGCTGCAAGCACAGATGCGTGGCTCACACGAGGACGGCCGGCCCGACTCCCGGGTCTCGGCGCTCATGCGAAGGTTAATCGTTTCTGGCGGGTTTGACAAAGGAAGCCGACCACTCGTTTAGCGACCATTGACAATAGGTCCGCTTTCGTCCCCGTCGTTCGGCTTTTGCCTTGGCTTTGACCCGTTTTTATGAGGACCGGTTCACCACCTATTTAGCGGCGCACTGAGAAATGGCGGCACCAACCAGATTGCGGTGAACGCCATGTCCATCACAGCCATTTTCAACCGCCTTAGTACGGCGGCCCGCCGGTTCGCCGCCGCGGATCAAGGCAATATAGCGGTAATTTTTGCCTTGGCTTCGGTTCCGATCATCACCTTCGTCGGTGCCGCCATCGACTATTCTCGCGTCAACGCCGCCCGCTCTTCGATGCAGGCGGCGCTCGACTCGACGGCGCTGATGCTGTCCAAGGATCTCACCAACGGAACCATCACAACCTCGCAGATCCAGGCTCAGGCAAAGATCTATTTCGCGTCCCTCTACACCGACAAATCCGGGACGGTCTCACCCGACAGCGTCCAAGCTTCCTACACGCCGAAAGACAGCAGCGGGATAACGAAGATCCAGGTGACCGCTTCCGGTAACCTGCCGACCGATTTCCTAAGAATGGCCGGCTACCCCACCCTCGATTTCGGCACCAGCTCGACCGCTGCCTGGGGCAATACCCGCATGCGCGTAGCAATGGTGCTGGATAACACCGGATCGATGGCCCAGAACGGCAAGATGGCGGCCTTGCAAACGGCGGCCAAAGACATGATCGATACGTTGTCCACCTACAACAAGCAGGAAGGCGACGTCTATATTTCCATCATCCCGTTCGCAAAGGACGTCAACGTTGGAACCGGCTACGTCGACGCGCCGTGGATCAACTGGGCGGAATGGGAAGCTGAGCCGCCGATCTTAAACGACAAATCCACCAGCGCTAACGCGGCCTTTAAAACGGCCGTAGCCGGATCGGACTGCCCTTTCACGAAAAACAATCACGGCTTCGTTTGTATGGACCGGCCTGCAACAACGTCCGGAGCCAAGACCGCAAGCAAAATACCTTCGAGCGGCTACATCTGTCCCGGCCTTGATAGCGGCAGGAAACTTCCCGGCAAAACCAATATTTACTACAATGGGTGCTACACGACCGTCAGCGGCGCGAGCGCAAGTTGCGGATCATTCGGTCCTAACAGATGCTCGTGCTATGGGAGCGGCTCAAGCAAGATATGTCACCTTTGGCGCGGTGACGATACCCCTGCGACGGCTGCAGCAAGGCCTGCGCACAGCACTTGGACCGGCTGCGTCAACGATCGCGACCAGGACCACGATACGGAGAACATCGATCCGGGATCAGCCGTCAATGATGGGACACCGTCAAAGCGGTTCTACGCCGAACAGTGGTCCGATTGCCTTCCCGCCACGATAACTCCGATGAGCAATCAGTGGCAGACTCTCAAGAACCAGATCAGCGCAATGACTCCCAGCGGCAACACCAACCAGGCTGTTGGGCTAGCTTGGGGGTGGCAGTCCCTGAGCACGACGAATGGTCCCATCGCGGCAAAGGCGAAAGAGAGCACCTATGTCTACAAGGATTACATCGTCCTGCTGTCCGACGGATTGAACACCCAAAACCGCTGGAGCACATCTCAGTCGAGCATTGACACCCGTCAGGATATCCTCTGCGGGAACATCAAGAAGGACACGACCAACCCCGTCACAGTGTTCACGATTCAGGTCAACATCAACAACGCAGACCCGAAATCGCAGGTGCTGCAGGATTGCGTGACGACCCCCAACGGCAGCTTCCAAATGATCACGGACCCGAACGAGACTTCGACTGCATTCAAGAACATCCTCACACAAATCTCCAAGCTGCGAGTGGCGAAGTAATCCGATTGCCCGTACCAAGAAAAAAGCCCGGCCATGACGGCCGGGCTTTTGTTTTCCGGAAGCTGGTGCTGGCAGCGTCGATCAGTGCGCCGGGCCGAACTTGGCGACCAGGCCCTCGAACGGCTTGAAGGTCTGCTTGGCGCAGTCGCTGTAGAGGCCAGCGATCTTCTGCGATTCCGCAACGAAGGTCTCATAGGCCGAGCGGGCATACTCGGTCTGGGCTTCCAGCGCCTTCTCGAGCGACTTCACGCCGGACAGCTTTTCCACAAACGACTTGGTGTCCTCGAACGACTTCTTCGCGTAGTCGCCATAGGCGGTCGCGATCGCCTGGACGCCGCTCTGCAGATTGTTCGCCGAAGCTGTGATCGTCTCAATCTGCTCTTTTCCGTAGTTCTGAATGTCTTCAACCTTGACCATAGGAATCCTTTCCCAAGACTTTTTCGCGCAAACCCATTGTCGGCTCAAGCCGACTCCCCGAACGCGCCGTCAAACTAGGCCGTGTGGACAGTTACCTTATCCAGAGCAGAGTGGCGGCAATGGCGACGACGGCGAAGTAGTTTCGCGCG
>NZ_JBEGDB010000074.1:0-31019 GCF_043638955.1 Bradyrhizobium sp. 31Argb
TCAAAACGAATCGTTCCATCCAAAGCTTGAATCACAGCCAAGCACGAATGAGAATCCTGAATCCCAACAGACCCTAGGCAGAAGCGATTTAATAGGGAGTTCACATGGGAAAATTTTGCAGCGTGCGTTTCGCGTCGCGCCGCATACCCGGGATTAACCATGACGCCTGCGAATTTAAGCAAAATAAACGCTAATTTTGAAATCCGCCGCCGATTGCCGACGTGGTGAATCCAAACGCTTGTTACGTTTACCAAACCGATGCGGTTTTGATTTTGATTGGTCGCATGCCACGGCGTCTCGCGCCGAACGAGGCTGACGATTGACAAAACAGTACAGAGTACGTCGATGAAGAAAACATTCTTTGCACTTATTGCCGGCGCGTCCTTCCTGCCTGCCGCTCCGCATCAGGCGTTTGCGATCGATGGTGCGCCGCTCGCCGGGCCGACCGTGATCTATTCCTACCAGGCGCCGCCTCAGCCGGTGCGCAGGGCCTCCCTCGGTGGCGGCTTTATCGAATTCCTGTTCGGCGATGGTCCCGACCAGGGCTACCCGCAATCCTACGAGCAGCAGCCGATGTATCAGCAGCAGCCGGGTTATTATGGTGGACGGCGCACGATGCTGCCGCCGATGGATCCACAACAGCCGATGATGCGCGAGGAGCAGGCGGCCGATCCCGCGCAGCGGCCGTTCGATCCGAGATATGAGAAGCAGCTTGTCGATTATGACGGCAAGGAAGCTCCGGGCACGATCGTCGTCGATACCCCGAACAAGTTCCTTTATCTCGTGCAGGCCGACGGCAAGGCACTGCGCTACGGCATCGGCGTCGGCCGCCCCGGCTTCACCTGGTCGGGCGTCAAGACGATCTCCGCCAAGCGCGAATGGCCGGACTGGACGCCGCCGCCGGAAATGCTGGCACGCCGTCCCGATCTGCCGCGGCACATGGTGGGCGGTCCGGAAAATCCGCTCGGCGCGCGCGCGATGTATCTCGGCTCCTCGCTCTACCGCATCCACGGCTCGAACGAACCCTGGACCATCGGCACCAACGTTTCCTCAGGTTGCATCCGGATGCGCAACGAGGACGTCATCGACCTCTACGGCCGCGTCAATGTCGGCACCAGGGTGATTGTGATCTAGCGATGCTGTCGTCCCGGGCAAGCGAAGCGCAGACCCGGGACCCATAATCACGATCGTTCGTGATCTATAAAGCTGTGGCCGCTTGTTCGCGCCACAGCGCAAAGTCGGGGTTAAGGGTCCCGGCCTTCGCCGGGACGACAAAAGAGAAACGGCCGCCCAATCGGGCGGCCGTTCTGTTTTTCAATCCGCATGCGGCTTACGCATAGTCGCTACCGCCGTCGTCGCCGCCGTCATCGAACCCATCGTCGTCATCGTCGGGACCATAGCCATCGTCGTTGTTGTTGTTGTCGTTATTGTTATTGTTGTTGTTGTTCGACGCCTGGTCGTAAAGGCCGGCGCGCGAGTCGTTATCGCGTCCGCCGGAGCCGATATCGTTGACGCCAGCATCGCGCGCAAGATTGCCGCCGGACTGGTCATTGCCCCACGGTTTGTTGTCGCCGAGATTGCCGGAGTCCCCGAACGCCTGGTGACCGCCGCCACCGCCCATCAGCCCGCGGATGCTGTTCATCAAGAGCGAGCCACCGACCACGCCGGCGGCGGCCGCCGCGGCGGTGCCGAGGAACGAGCCGCCGCCACCGCCGAACGGACCCGCTTGCGGCGCGCCATAGGACTGGGGCTGCTGGCCGTAAGGCGGCTGGCCGTAAGATCCTGGACGCTGCGCCTGCTGCATCGCCTGGCCGGTATTCCAAGCGGGGCGGCTGCCACCCTCCGGCGGGCGCACCGGCGGAACCGAGCCGCGCGGCTGATTCTGGTTCTGGCCGAAGATCGCATCGCGCATCGAATCGAGGAAGCCGCCGCCTTGGCCCTGCTGCTGCGGTCCACCGCCGAGTTCTGCTTCCAGTTGCTGGATATGGTCGTTGGCGCGCTTCAGCGCCTCGTCCTGCACCAGCGCGGTCTGCACCAGCGCATAGACGGCGTTGGGCGCCTTGCGCAGCCCTTCCGAGATGGCGGCCAGCGCCTCCGGATCACGCGGGGCGTTCTCCAGCTTGGCGAGCCGGTCGAAGAGATCGTCGATCAATTGGCGTTCTTGCGGGGTCATGGCCTTCTCCATCGCGTCGATTGCGTCGAAGCGCGGAACATGTAGGGCCGCCTTTGTGGCGCAAGGAGTGGGGCCGCGAATTAAATTTGCGTATGCGACAAAAGGACCGGCGCGCCTTCAGGCGAGCGTAACATTGTTCGCCGCCAGCAGTTGCGGGAAGTGCTCGCTGCCGAGGTAGGCATGCTCATTTTCGCGCTGGGTCGTCAGCGGATCGAGCTCCTTCAGCGTCTCGTCGACGAAGCCGGGATGACACATCACGAGTCCGCCGTCGGGCAGCCCCTCGAGAAACTGTCGCATCAGGGGACCGAAATCGGGCGATCTCGAAAAATCATAGGCGCCGGCGAAAGCAGGGTTGAAGGGAATGCCGGCGCGTCGTGCACGCTTCCTGAATTGCGCGCTCAGTGTATCCAGCACCAGCGCTTTCGGCGCTCGCAAGCGTTGCGCCAGAGGATGGTTGCGTCCGCCCTGGCGCACCCAGGCTTCGGGCGCGGCGTCCTTCACGGCGCGCAAAAAGGCGTCGCGCACCTGCGGAAACAATTGCACATGTTGATGGCCGTCAACAAAGTCAGGCGCGCGGCCGAACATGTCCTTGAAGGTTGCAAGCTGCTCGACGAGCTCGGCATGGATCATCTCGCGATCGAGCCGCCGGAGCAGGCCGGCGCGCAGCAGTTTCGGAAAGGGCAGGAACAGCCCGCCATTGACGGGTCGGAAATGCATGGTCAGCGGCCGGAACGGCGCGCTCAGCGTCGCGTGCAACCCGACCGCGCAGCGCGGGCTTTCGGCGGCAACGCTCTTTAGCGCCGCCACTTCGTCGCGGCCGATCGCCGCGCCCACCACCATCACCGAGGTCGCATTCAGACGGCCGCGCGCGATGAGATCGCGAATGGCGCGGTTGACGCCCTCGCTCAATCCGTAATCGTCGGCGCAGAGCCAGATCCGGCGCGGCTGCGCGGCGTCGTTCATTCGGCCGCGGTCCGTTCGCTGCCCGCGGCAGCCGCATCAGGGCCGGCGCGCTTCTCGCTATGCTCGGCGACGAAATAGATCGGCCGCGCCTTCAGCTCGGACAGGATCTTGCCGATATATTCACCGACGATGCCGATCATGATGAGCTGCACGCCGCCGATCGTCATCAACCCGATCACGAGCGAGGGATAGCCGGGCACCTGCTTGCCGGTCGTGAAGACCTCCCACAGGATCGAAAGCCCGAACAGGAACGCCGCGGTCGCCAGCAGCACGCCGAGCAGGCTCGCGAAGCGCAGCGGCGCCACCGAGAACGATGTCACTCCTTCGATCGACAGGCCGATCAGCCGCGTCGCGCTGAAGGTGGTGACGCCATGCGCACGCGGCGCCGGCTCGTAGTCGACCCTGATCTGGCGGAAGCCGATCCAACTCGCCAGCCCCTTGAAGAAGCGGTTGCGCTCGGGCAATTGCCGCAGCGCCGCCACCGCGCGCGGCGACAGCAGGCGGAAGTCGCCGGCATCTTCCGGGATCTTCTGCCGCGCGCCCCAGTTGATCAGCGCGTAGAAGCCGTGCACCGCGAGCCTGCGCAGGAACGGCTCGTTGTCGCGATGCGCCTTCGCGGTATAGACGACATCGTAGCCGTCATCGATCCAGTGCGAGACCAGTTTCTCGACCAGGCTGGGCGGATGCTGGCCATCGCCGTCCATGAACAGCACGGCACCGCGCCGGGCATGGTCGAGGCCCGCCATCAGCGCCGCCTCCTTGCCGAAATTGCGCGACAGCGACACCACCTGGACATCCAGCGTGTCGGCGGAAAGCGAACGCGCGATCGAAAGGGTGTTGTCCTTGCTGCCGTCGTCGACATAGACGACCTCGCAAGCGAGCCCGTAGCGTTCCTTCAGCGTTCGCGCGAGACCGATCAACCGCTCGTGCAGCGGCGCCAGCCCCGCAGCCTCGTTGTAAACGGGAACGACGATCGACAGCCCTTGCGCTGCAGCATTCGCCGCGGTGGTGGTCAGGCCGGAAACGTCAGAGCCCAGCGTCATCGAGCAGGTTCCAGATTCTCAAAAATATATGGTACCGCCCGGTAGCTGTCGCCACGATGAACGAGCGTGCGGCGTCATTGCCGCAGGAAGGCCTCGAGCCTGGCGAACAGCGGGTTCTCGCGGTCGAAGACGTAGTCGAGCGAGACCACCGACACCGTATCGGCGCCATGCGCGCGCAGGAAGCTGCCGAGCGCATAGAGCTGCGCCGGTGGGCAGTGCAGCGTCAACATGCCGGATGAGGTCGGCCCGCCGAACGGGGCGACCACGCCGAAGCGGTTATGGGCTTCCGCGAGCAATGCTGCATCGCATCCTTTGAAGCGGGTGCGGACCTCGCGATACTTGTTCGCCCGGGCGCGCGCGGCAATGTGATCCAGGATGACGCGCGCGGCTTCGCGGGCCCCGGTCGACCAGTCGGCGTCCTTCGAGGCGACGAGGTTGGCCTGGCTGCGCAGGATCACACCGTCGTCGAGGACTTTCAGCCCGTTGGCCGCCAGCGTCGCGCCGGTCGTGGTGATGTCGACGATCAGTTCTGCCGTGCCGACTGCGGGCGCGCCCTCGGTCGCGCCGGCGCTCTCGACGATGCGATAGTCGAGGATGCCGCGGGAGGCGAAGAAGGTTCGCGTCAGGTTGATATACTTGGTCGCGATCCGCATCCGCCGGTGATGCTGCTCGCGGAAACCGGTGGTGACGTCGTCGAGATCGGCCATGGTGCGGACGTCGATCCAGGCCTGCGGCACCGCGACCACCACATTGGCATAGCCGAAACCCAAACCGTCGATCAGGTGCACGCGCTTGTCGGCGTCGGCGATGCTCTCGCGCACGAGGTCCTCGCCGGTGACGCCGAGATGCACCATGCCGCGCGCGAGCTGCGAGGCGATCTCGCTTGCCGACAGATAGGCGATCTCGACATTGTCCAGGCCTGAGATGGTGCCGCGATAATCGCGTGCGCCGCCGGGCTTCGACAGCGTCAATCCGGCGCGGGCGAAAAACGCCTCGGCATTTTCCTGCAGACGTCCTTTCGACGGGACGGCGAGAACGAAGGGCGCGCTCATGCCTTGCCTCCGCGCAGAGGCTTGCCATGTTGCGTCAGCGTCTCGATCCAGACGGAGAAGCCGACCGCCGGGATCGGCTCAGCCGAGCCGAGCTGCGTCATCAGTCCATCATAGCGGCCGCCGGCGACCAGCGGCTCGGCGCCGTTGCCCCTGGCGTGCAATTCGAACTCGAAGCCGGTGTAATAGTCGAGACCGCGCCCGAACGAGGTCGAGAAGCGCGCCTTGCGGGTATCGATGCCGCGCGCGGCCACGAAGCCGACGCGGCGTTCCAATTCGTCGATCGCGCAGGAGAGGTCGAGCCCGGCGTCTTCGGCCAATGCGCGCAGTTGCGCGATGGCGTCGTCCGGCTCGCCCGAGATCGACAGGAAGCGCTTGATGGTCGCAATCGCGTCGCGCGGCAGCGCGCCGGCCTTCAAGGTCGATTGTTCGAGGAAGCGGTCGGCGATCTCGGCGACGGTGCGGCCGCCGACATTGGTGGTGCCGGCGATCGACATCAGGTCGGTGACGAGCGCCAGCGCCGCCTTGCGATCGGAGCCGGCGAGGGCGGCCAGCACGCCCTGATATTCGTTACGGCCAGGACCGCCGGCGAGCGTCAGCCGCTCGATGTCGTCGGTGAGGCTGACCTTGCGGTTGAAATCCTTGACCAGGCGGCGGCGCCACACGGGATAGAGCTCGAGCGCCTCGATCAGCGCATTGAACAGAGCGACGTCGCCGGTGCGGATCTCGACGTCGGTCAGTCCGAACGCCGCCGTCGCCTCCAGCGCCAGCGCCAGCATCTCGGCATCCGCCGCGGCGCGGTCCTGCCGGCCGAATGATTCGATGCCAGCCTGCAGAAACTCGCTCGGCTGGCCGCCGCGATAACGGAATACCGGGCCGAGATAGCTGAAGCCGGCCGGCTTCCCGGCCTCCGGCGAGGCGAGGTAGTCACGCGCCACCGGGATCGTCAGGTCGGGGCGCAGGCACAGATCTTCGCCGCTGGCGTCGGTGGTGAGGTAAAGGCTCTTGCGGATACCCTCGCCGGAGAGGTCCAGGAACGGCTCGGCCGGCTGCAGGATCGCCGGCTCGGACCTGATGTAACCGGCCTGCGCAAATGACAACAGCAGTGCATCCGCCCATGCGGCGGCGGAGGCGGCACCGCGTGTGGTGGCGGTTACGGTCATCTCGACGTCCAAATCGCCCGAAAACGGGTTCCGGAGTGGTCCAAGGGGTGGCCCAAGGGCGACCCAAGGGTTTGCGGGCGAGCCCTTAGCACGGCAAAAGCGCTGTTTCGACCGGCATCGGCCAAATCGCTTAACGAGCGCGTAGCCCGGGTGGAGCGAATGCGCAACCCGGGACACCTGCATCAGCGTTTTCCGGCGGCCCCGGGTTACGCTGGCGCTCCACCCGGGCCACCTAGCCCTTTGGGCGCCAGTCGCCAAGCGCCGCCTGTACCAGGGCCAGCGCCGCGACCCCAGCGGTGTCCGCGCGCAGGATCCGCGGCCCCAGCGACAGCCGGAGGGTCTTGGGCTGGCGCAGCAGCAGCGCGCGCTCCTCCTCGGCGAACCCGCCCTCCGGGCCGATCAAGATGTCGATGCCGTCAGTGCCGGTCCCCAGTTGCAGCGCCTGCAGGGGATCGCCGAGATCGGCGGCCTCGTCGCAAAATACCAGGAGCCGGTCACCCGCGCGCTCGGTCAGGAAGCGCTCGAGCGGGACGGGGTCAGCAACCTCCGCCAGGGCGGTGATCCCGCATTGCTCGGCGGCCTCGATCACATTGGCGCGCATCCGCTCGCCGTTCACCCGCGAAACCTGGGTGAAGCGGGTCAGGACCGGCCGCAGGCGCGAGGCGCCCATTTCGACCGCCTTTTGCACCATGTAGTCGAGCCGGGCGTGCTTTAGGGGCGCGAAGACGTAGGCGATATCGGGCAGGCGGTCCTGCGGCCGGGTCTGGCGGTGGACCGTCAGCGTGTCCGCCCGCTTGCGGCCACTGAGCTCGGCCTGCCATTCGCCGTCGCGGCCATTGAACACCAGGATGGCGTCGCCGGCCTTCAACCGTAATACGTTACCGAGATAATTGCTCTGGTCGCGGTCCAGCGCGACGGTTTCGCCCGCTTGCAGGGGGGCATCAACGAACAGGCGAGGGGCGCGAAAGTCGTAGTCCGGCATCCGTTAATGTTCCGTCGTCACGCAACTCGGCCGCGCTTTTAGCCTAAAGCGCTAGAATCTGTAGCTTATTTTTGATCGATGGCGCGGCGTGACGCCGCGCTGTTGCCCCAATCCACGGGTTGTTAAGGAACGGCTGGAATCGTAAAAAGCCGCATGGAAATTGTGCTTCGTTTGGAAGCCGGCTGCCGGAGAAATATCCCTTGATGACCCGCCTGATGGTGTCGCTGACGGTCGCCGCCGTGGTGCTCCACGCCGGCCAGGCTTTTGCACAGGGCGCGTTTCCCGCGCCGCTGCCCGGTCAGCAGGCCGCAGCGCCTGCCAACGCCTCGCCCTTCCCGCCGGTGAACGGCGGGGTACCTTCCGCGTCGATCGGGGCGCCTTCGGCTTTCCCGAGCCAGGGTGCGGCGCCGATCGGCGGCGGCGGTGCCGGGTTTGCACCGCCGGCGCCCCCGTCCGGGGGCGCGGGCCCGTCGGATGCCTGCATGAAGGGCTTCGTCCCCTTGCGCGAGGAGACCGAGCGGCGCGGCAAGCTGATCAAGGCCGCCGGTGAAAAGAAGGCGGGTCCGGACGAGGCCTGCAAGCTGATCGGCAATTACAGCCAGGCCGAGCTGAAGATGATGAAATACGTCAAGGACAACTCGGCGAAATGCGGAATCCCGCCGCAGATCCTCGAGCAGCTCCAGAATGGCCACAAGAACACCGAGGCGATGCAGAAGAAGGTCTGCGCGGTGGCGCAGCAGATGGCGACGCAGGCGCGCGGTCCGGCCGGGCCGTCCTTGAGCGATGTGCTGGGGTCCGCCTCCGCGCCCGAAGCAGTGCCGACGCGCAAGGGCGGCAGCACCTTTGACACGCTGAACGGCAACGTGCTGTCGCGATGAGCGACGTCACCGCCCGTGTTGCCGATGCGACCGGCAACTGGGTCGATACCCACGCGCCGCGCTGGTCGCGGCCTTATTTGCGTCTCTCCCGCTTCGACCGGCCGATCGGCTCGTGGCTTCTGTTGATGCCGTGCTGGTGGTCGGCGGCGCTCGCCGCCGGCATCGCCCATGACCTGCACCAACTCCCGCTTGTCATCCTTCTGTTCTTCATCGGCGCCTTCGTGATGCGCGGTGCGGGCTGCACCTGGAACGACATCACCGATCGCAATCTCGATGCGAAAGTGGAGCGGACGCGGTCGCGGCCGATTCCGGCGGGGCAGGTGAGCGTGACGCAGGCGCTGATCTTCCTGGTCGCCCAGGCGCTGATCGGTCTCGTGGTGCTGCTGCAGTTCAATCGCTTTGCGGTCGCGACCGGCATCGCCTCGCTCGTCATCGTCGCGGTCTATCCCTTCATGAAGCGCATCACCTGGTGGCCGCAGGTGGTGCTGGGGCTCGCCTTCTCCTGGGGCGCCTTGATGGGATTTGCCGTCATCCTCGAGCGCATCGATCTCACCGCGCTTGCGCTCTATGCCGGCTCAATCTCCTGGGTGATCGGCTACGACACCATCTATGCACATCAGGACGCCGAGGACGACGCGTTGATCGGCATCAAGTCGACCGCACGCTTGTTCGGCGCGGCCACGCACAAGGCGCTCGTGCTGTTCTATTCGCTCGCGGTGGCCCTGATCGGGATGGCGCTCGTGCTGGCTGGCGCGCATTGGTTCGCGTGGATCGGCCTCGCCGCCTTCGCGTTGCATCTGGCGATCCAGATAAGACGACTCGACATCAGCGATCCCGCATTGTGCCTGCGCGTCTTCAAGTCAAACCGCGACGCCGGCCTCATCCTGTTCGCCGGCCTGCTCGCTGACGCCGCGATGCGCTGAGGCTTCTGCGTTGTTGCGGGGCGTGCAGAAATCACCACTCTCTCGTCATTCCGGGGCGCGCCTCTTGGCGCGAGCCCGGAATCCATTGGGCCGCATGCACTGGTGGGGAAATGGATTCCGGGCTCGCCGCTTCGCGGCGCCCCGGAATGACAGCGTGTGTTGTGGCGCGGGCCGTCGTCCCGGGTCACGTTCAATCCCGCGCGATGATCTCGTGTTCACCGCGATGGACATTCCCCGCATCAAGCGGGCCGCCACGGCGGCGGCGTACCAGGAAGCGCGGGCGGCGCGTGTGGATGACGTTGCGGCGCCTGCGCCGGGCCGCAGGCTCGCGCGGCGCTTGCTCGCTCAGTTGCGGCAGGCGGAGCACGTCGCTCCACATCTGCCAGGCGCTTTCGATCTCGTCGCGATCGGAACTGACGCCAAGCGGAATTGCGAGCGACGGATCGCGGTGGACGAGCGTCAGCATCTGCTCGTCGCCCAGGTCGCGCAACGCGACGCCGATGAAGTCGCAGACGCGAACATTGATCGCCATCCGCATGCCCTTGACGGCACGGCGCAGCACGACGCGTTCGTGGTGAAGTTCAACCTGCCGCATGCCACCGTCCGCGCGGACATCCTGCGCATGGAAGCTGAGCGGTAGAGAAAGCGGGTCGAGCCGTTGCACACGGCCCGACCCGGCGGGGTTGAGCCCGCTTGTTGCTGTTTGACGCCTCACGGCTTTATCTCCCCGCCGGGATTATGTTCCCGGTCGATGCGCGAGACCTTAGCGCAGCCGTTTCCCGATCAGCTTAAG
Organism: Bradyrhizobium sp. 31Argb; assembly: GCF_043638955.1. NCBI lineage: Bacteria > Pseudomonadati > Pseudomonadota > Alphaproteobacteria > Hyphomicrobiales > Nitrobacteraceae > Bradyrhizobium > Bradyrhizobium sp. 31Argb. Next base: position 9,968 of record NZ_JBEGDB010000074.1, read on the forward strand.
AAGGCTGGTTAAAGAGACGTCAAAGGCGCGCATGCTTGACAAGACCTTGCCGCGCTCGAGCAATTCTTCTTCATCGCGCGGCAAAACGCTTGAAATCGCTGCAAATCCGGCCCACTTGGTGGGTTTGGCGCGCCGCGCTGCGTTGAGCCCTTCAATGTCAGGAATCTGTTCGTGAACCCTTCACCATCGCCTGCCGAAAAGTCCGCGACCGACCTGTTCGACCAGTCGGTTTTGAGTGAACTGGCGCAGCGTCTTGTCGAGGCGGCCAAGCGCGCCGGCGCGGATGCGGCGGATGCGATCGCGGTGCGCGGCGTTTCGCAAGGCGTCGAGGTGCGCGACGGGCGCGTCGAGGAGTCCGAGCGCTCCGAAGGCGACGATGTCGGCCTGCGCGTGCTGGTCGGTCAGCGCCAGGCGGTGGTCTCCACCAATGATGTCACTGGCGACGGGATCGCCAAGCTTGCCGAGCGCGCGGTCGCGATGGCGCGTGTCGCGCCCGACGACAAATATGTCGGGCTCGCGGACCCTGCGCTGCTGGCGCGCGACTTCCCCGATCTCGACCTGCTCGACCGCAATGTGCCCTCGACCGCTGAACTCGAACGCCGCGCCACCGAGGCGGAAGCGGCGGCGCTCGCCATCAAGGGCGTGTCGAAATCCGGCGGCGCGTCGGCTTCCTCCGGCATCGGCGGCATGGTGCTGGTGACCTCGACCGGTTTCCATGGCTCCTATCTGCGCTCGAGCCACGGCATCTCGATGACCGCGATCTCGGGCGAGGGCACCGGCATGGAGCGCGACTATGATTTCACGAGCGCGTTGCATGCATCCGACCTCGCTTCGCCTGCAAGCGTCGGCCGCAAAGCGGCCGAGCGTGCGGTGGCGCGCACCAATCCGCGCAAGGTCGAGACCTGCAAGGTCCCCGTCGTCTACGATCCACGCGTTGCGAACTCGCTTGTCGGCCATCTCGTTGGCGCCATCAACGGTGCATCGATCGCGCGCAAGACCAGTTTCCTGAAGGATCGTCTCGGTCAGCAATTGTTCGCGAGCAATATCCGCATCATCGACGATCCCTTGCGCGTGCGCGGCCTGCGCTCGCAGACCTTCGATGCCGAAGGCGTCAAGGTGAAGAAGACGGCCCTGATCGATGACGGCGTGCTCACCACCTGGCTGCTCGATTGCGCGACCGCGCGCGAGCTCGGCATGGCCACGACAGGACATGCGCATCGCGGCGTCTCCTCGGTGCCGTCGCCGGGGGCCTACAATCTGCATCTCGAGCCTGGCTCGGCGACGCCGAAGGAACTGATCGCCGACATCAAGCAGGGCTTTTACGTCACCGACCTGATCGGTTCGGGCGTCGACGGCGTGACCGGCGACTATAGCCGCGGCGCCTCGGGCTTCTGGATCGAGAACGGCGAGATCACCTATGCGGTCAGCGAAGTGACCATCGCAGGGCATCTGCTGGCGATGTTCAAATCGCTGGTCGCCGCGAACGATCTGGAATTCCGCTACAGCGTGAACGCGCCGACTTTGCGGATCGAGGGACTGACGCTTGGCGGACGCTGATACGGACGACGGGATCCTGGCGCGCGACGCCGCCCTGCTGGCGGAGACGGTGCGGGAAGCGGGGGCCCTGGCGCTCTCGCTGTTTCGCACTGAGTTGAAGAACTGGATCAAGGGCGCCTCATCGCCGGTGTCGGAGGCCGATATCGCGGTCAACGACCTGCTGGAGCAGCGGCTGCGTTCGGCGACGCCCGATTACGGCTGGCTCTCGGAAGAGAGCGCGGACGACCAGGCGCGGCTTGGCAAGCGCCTGGTGTGGATCGTCGATCCCATCGACGGCACCCGCTCCTATCTCGCCGGGCGCGAGGACTGGTGCGTCAGCGTGGCGCTGGTTGAAAATGCCTCGCCCGTGCTGGCGGCGGTATTCGCGCCCGCCACCGCGGAGTTCTTCTTTGCCGCGCGGGGGCAGGGCACCACGCGCAATGGCATCGCGGTGCGCGCGACCGCGGGCACCGATTTCGATTTCCCCCGCATGGCCGGGCCGAAGCCGCTCCTGCAGCGATTGAGCCCTTCGGCGCAGGAGATCACGCTGCATCCGCGAATCGGTTCGCTGGCGCTCAGGCTATGCCGGGTCGCGCATGGCGAGCTCGATGCCGCCTTCGCCGGCGGCAATAGTCATGACTGGGACCTTGCGGCGGCGAATTTGATCGTGCAGGAAGCGGATGGTAAGATGACGGCGCTCTCGGGGGATGCGATTGAGTATAATCGCCGGGAGCTGGCGCATGGGGTGCTGGTGGCGGCGGGACATGATCGTCATGCACGTATTGTCGAGCATTTTCGCAACCGCCCGTTGCACTGATCGCCTCGCGCCACAGGACTTCCCTGCCGGGCATCTCATCAGGAAAAACAATTATGTCAGATAGTGCCCAGCCGCAGCAATTATTGCATCTCGTCATTGGTGGCGAGCTGATCGACCTCCAGCACAACACCTTCAAGGATCTCGATAAGGTCGAGATCGTCGGCGTATATCCGAACTACGCCAGCGCTCACGTGGCCTGGAAGGCGAAGGCGCAGCAGACCGTGGACAACGCCCACATGCGCTATTTCATCGTCCACCTCCATCGGCTGCTCGATCCGGGTCAAGACACAAAGCCCTCCCTTTGAAACGTCTGATTCGCGATTTTTTGCGCAGCGGCCTCGTGCAGCGTGCGCTGGGCCTGCTTGCGGCCGAATATCTGCGGCTGGTCTGGCTGACCAACAGGTTCAGCCTTGAGCCGCCTGACGTCTACGAGCAGGTGGAACCGCAGATGCCCTGCATCTTCGTGTTCTGGCATGGCCAGCACCTGATGACCCCCTTCATCCGGGTCAGGGGAAACCACCGCGCCAAGGTCCTGGTCTCCCGGCATCGCGACGGCGAGTTCAACGCGATCGCGGCCGAGCGGCTCGGCGTCGGCACCATCAGGGGGTCGGGCGACCATTCCGGCAGTTTCCACCGCAAGGGGGGCGTCGGCGCCTTCAAGGAGATGCTGCGGGCGCTGGAGGATAAGTGGAACGTCGCGACCACCGCCGACGTGCCCAAGCAGGCCCGGGTCGCCGGTCTCGGCGTCATCATGCTGGCCCGCCAGTCGGGCCGGCCGATCATGCCCTTTGCCATGGTGACCAGCCGGTTCATCCGGTTGAAAAACTGGGATTCCACCACCATTAATTTGCCATTCGGACGGGGCGCACTGGTGGGCATCGATTCCGTGGAGGTGCCGCCCGACGCCGACGCCGAGATGATGGAAACGTTGCGGCTCAGGGTGGAGGCCTTGCTGAACGAAGCGACCCGGAAGGCCTATGCGGCCGTCGGGCGTCCGGAGGGAGCTCTTGGCTAACTCGCTGCCGATGACGTTGCGGGTCTACCAAAGACTGTCGTCCGCGATGGTGCCGCTCGCACCTGCGCTGATCCGGCGGCGGCTGAAGCTCGGCAAGGAGGATCCGGCTCGCGTTGGCGAACGGCGCGGCGTCAGCGCCGATGTGCGGCCGCACGGGCCGCTGGTCTGGATCCATGGCGCCAGCGTCGGCGAGGTGCTGGCGGCGGCGGCGCTGATCGAGAAACTGCGCGAGCTCAATTTGCGCATCCTGCTCACCTCCGGCACCGTCACCTCGGCGGCGATCGTTGCCAAGCGCTTTCCGCCTGACGTCATCCATCAATATGTGCCCTATGATACCCCGCGCTATGTCGCGCGCTTCCTCGACCACTGGCGGCCGTCGCTGGCGCTGTTCATCGAGTCGGACCTCTGGCCGAACCTGATCCTTTCTAGCTCCGCGCGCCGCCTGCCGATGGTGCTGATCAACGGACGGATGTCGCAGCGCTCGTTTCCGCGCTGGCAGCGGATGTCGCACACGATCTCGGCCCTGCTCGACCGTTTCGACATCTGCCTGGCCCAGTCGAGAATAGACGCCGAACGCTTTGCGGCGCTCGGCAGCCGCAATGTCGTCATCACCGGCAATCTCAAGCTCGACGTCGCGGCGCCGCCGGCCGATCCTGCCAAGCTGGAGCGGCTGATGGCGGTGACGCGCGGCCGGCCGATCGTGGTCGCGGCCTCCACCCATCCCGGCGAGGAAGAGCAGCTCGTGGAAGCGCATCGCGCGCTTGCGGGATTCTTTCCCTCGCTGCTCACCGTGATCGTGCCGCGCCATCCCGATCGCGGCGAAGCGGTTATGCGCGTTGTCGAGGCCGCCGGCCTGCACAGTGCGCTGCGGTCGCGCGAGGAACTGCCGATTGCGACCACCGATATCTATGTCGCCGACACCATGGGCGAGCTCGGCCTGTTCTATCGGCTGGCGCCGATCGTGTTCATGGGCGGCTCGCTGGTTCCGCACGGCGGCCAGAATCCGATCGAGGCCGTGAAGCTTGGCGCCGCGATCGTACACGGTCCGCACGTGTTCAATTTCACCGATGTCTATGAGGCGCTCGACCGTGCCGGTGGCGCGCGGCGCGCGGAGACACAGGAAGCATTGGTGAAGCAGCTCGGCCAGTTGCTGGACAATGCCAAGGCGCGCGAAGCCTCGCTTGGGGCCGCCGAACATGTGGTGCAGCAGCTCGGCGGCGCGCTGGAGCGAACACTTGCGGCGCTCGAACCGTATCTCTTGCAGTTACGGATCGAGATGGGAGCCGCCAATGCGTGAGCCGGCCTTCTGGCACGGTCCGGCATCCTGGAAATCGCATCTGTTGCAGCCGCTCGCCACGCTCTACGGCGCCATCGCCGCCAGGCGTCTGCAGCGCAAGGGGATCGACGCCGGCATTCCCGTGCTCTGCGTCGGCAATTATCATACGGGCGGTGCCGGCAAGACGCCGACTGTGCTGGCGCTGGCGAAGCTGCTGCGCGAACTCGGCGAAGTGCCTGTTGTGCTCAGCCGCGGCTATGGCGGCGAGTTGCGCGGGCCGGTGCAGGTCGATCCTTCCAGCCATTCCGCCGCCGATGTCGGCGATGAGCCGTTGATGCTGGCCGAGCGGCTACCGGTCGTGGTCGCGCGCGATCGCGCTGATGGCGTCGCGCTGGTGAAGTCGCTCGGCGCGAGCGTACTGGTGATGGATGACGGCTTCCAGAACCCGGCGGTCGCCAAGGATGCCTCGATCATCGTGATCGATAGCCAACGTGGCCTTGGCAATGGGAAAGTGTTTCCGGCCGGCCCGTTGCGCGCGCCGTTGGCGCCGCAGGTTGCGCGCACCGACGCGCTCGTCGTGGTCGGCGACGGTACTGCTGCGAAGATGCTGGCGACGGAGATTGCCGTGCGCGGAAAGCCCGTGCTGGCGGCGCAGCTTCGGCCGGACGATGCATCGCTTACGTCGCTGCAGGGCCGCCGCGTGCTCGCCTTTGCCGGTATCGGCGATCCCGCGCGCTTCTTCAACACCCTCCGCAACAGCGGCGTCGACGTTGTCAGGGAGAGCGCCTTCCCCGATCACCACGTGTTCTCGAAGGCCGACATCGATAGCCTGGTGTCGGAGGCGAGAGGCGACGGGCTGACATTGGTGACCACGGAGAAGGATCTGGCGCGGCTCAAGCAGCGCGGTGAACTACCGGTCTGGGCGCAGGCGGTGGTGCCGTTCGCGGTGACACTGGAGTTCGAGGATGCAGCATTGCTGCGCAAATTCGTCTCAGACAGCCTGTCCAAAGCGCGCGGAAACAGGCTCCGTAGCTGACGTCCCCTTTCGTAGCCCGGGTGGAGCGAAGCGCAACCCGGGACATCTGTGTCCGCATTGAGAGGGCCCCGGGTTACGCTGGCGCTCCACCCGGGCTACGGCAGCACTATCCCTGCTTCAGCGCTGCGGGAAAATGCCGCTGCAGCACCGCGGTCGGGGTCGCATAGGCCTCCTGCAGATCGACGCTCCAATATTTCAGTTCGTCGAGCGGGATCCGTACGTCCGTGATGGAGCAGCGCACATAAGTTCCGGGCGAGACCACGCGGAAATCGCCATCGAGATATTGCACCTGCGCTTCGCCATGACCCGAGGGACCGAACTTGTTCAGCACTATGAAACTCTCCGCCCGGCCTTAACGCGAGGCCTCGTTGGGGTTGCGGTTTATACCTACCATAAATAGGCTGTAATGTCCGCAGGTTAAACCACCGACTTGTGATGAATTGCGGCCAGACTGCATGATAGTTTCGCACCCGTGGTCCGCTCGGTCAGCAGCGCCACCATGATCCGGCCAATTGAGATGCGGTTTTTGTCAGCAGCCATTTTCCTGACGCTCGTTGCCGTGGCTTCCGCTGCGACGGCCGCGCCGCTGCCTGCGCCCCATCAGGTCGATATTCCCGCCACCAATCTCACGTTGCACGCGCAGCTCTACAAGCCCGACGGCGACGGCCCGTTTCCGACCGTGATTGCGCTGCACGGCTGCGGCGGCCTCGCCGGGCGTTCGGAGCCGGTCTTGCCGCGCTACCGCGACTGGGCGGAACAATTGCTCCGGTCCGGCCATGCCGTGCTGTTGCCCGACAGCTACGGCTCGCGCGAGGTCGGCCCGCAATGCCGGGTCAAGGATCGGGAACGGCACGTGCTGGCGCGCCGCGAGCGCGTCGCCGATATCATGGCGGCGCGGCAATGGTTGATGCAGCAGCCCTGGGTGGCGCATGAGCGCATCAGCCTGATGGGCTGGGCCAATGGCGCCAGTGCGCTGTTGTGGGCCGTGCGGCCGCAACTCCCCTCGCGCAGCACCGAGCCGGATTTCCGCTCGGCGATCGCGTTCTATCCGGATTGCCGGCTGTCCTCCAGGCTCGGCTGGAGCACGCGGGTGCCGACCTTGGTCATGATCGGCGCCAACGACGACGTCAGCTCGCCGCCGGCCTGCCACCAGATGGTCGACGGCGCGCGCGGCCGCAGCGCGCTGGCGCGGATCATCACCTATCCCGGCGCCTATCACGACTTCGATCTCGCCAACCTGCCGTTGCGTGCGATTGCCGGAACAGCCGATGCCGCAATGCCCGAGGTCGGCCACATCGGCACCGATGCAGAAGCACGCACCGACGCGCAGAAAGAGGTCGCCGCCTGGCTCTCGCGCTAGCGCCTGGTGAGGCCTTCTCTCCCGCGATCGGACAGCGTGAATCACAGATTGCCGTAGCCCGGGTGAAGCGCCAGCGTAACCCGGGGCCGCTCGCAACGCGGACACAGGTGTCCCGGGTTACGCGTTCCGCTCCACCCGGGCTACAGGCTAGAATAGGCTGCCCTGGTCGACCGGCTTTGCGACCCGCTTTGGCGCGGGCTTCGACTCGCGCGTAACCGGCTTGGGCTGGGGCGTCGGCGCCGCGGCGACAGAGTGGTCGCCATCGGCGGTAGCAGCCACGCGGCCGTCGGCGAACTCGATCGACAGAAGCGCATTCGGCGCGACGCTGGCCGCGGCATGCACGGGATGTCCCGCTTCGTCGCGCACCAGGGCAAAGCCGCGGGCGAGCACGCTGCGATAGGAGAGGGCGGCCAGCAATTTTCCGCTCTGGCCGACGCGCGCGTCGAGCCGCTGCAGCAGCGTGACCATGGCGCGTTGCGCGCGCTCGGCGAGCCGATGGGTGCGTTCGCGCTGCCGCGCGATCGCATTGCGCTGCGCCTGCGCGTTGGCGAGCTTGGACGCCTTGAAGCGAACCTCCAGCCCCGTAAAGCGCTCGCGCTGGCTGCGCAGGAGCGAGCGCGCGGAAAGGGCGATGCGCTCGCCTGAGACGGTCAGGCGCTGCCTGGCGTGCGAAATCTGCCCGTGCAGCACCCGCAGCGTCAGCCGGCCGCTGGTGGAGGCGAAGCGGCGGAAATGCGCGTGCGTGTTCGCCTTCAACCCGCGCGGCAATGCGGCGCCGAGGTGATCCAGCCGCTGCCGCGGGATCGCCAACAACTCGCTCGGCGCTGGCAACGCGCGCGCCGCGGCCCGCAATTCGTTGCGGCGGGCTTCCTGGCCGCGCTGCCAGCACACGGATACCCGCCGGGCCAGTGCTCCGACCTCGGTGAGCAATTCGCTGCGCACCGGCACCGCCATTTCGGCGGCGGCCGTCGGCGTCGGCGCGCGCTTGTCGGCGGCGAAATCGATCAACGTGATGTCGGTCTCGTGGCCGACAGCCGAGATCAGGGGGATCATGCTGTCGGCGGCGGCGCGGACCACGATCTCCTCGTTGAACGACCAGAGATCCTCCAGCGAACCGCCGCCGCGCGCGACGATCAGCAGGTCCGGTCGCGGAATCCTTCCGTCTTCTGGCAGCGCGTTGAAGCCGCGGATTGCGGCGGCAACCTGCTCGGCTGAGCCGTCGCCCTGCACCTTGACCGGCCACACCAGAACGCGGCGGGGAAAGCGGTCCTCCAGCCGATGCAGGATATCGCGGATCACGGCGCCGGTCGGCGAGGTGACGACGCCGATCACCTCCGGCAGCCAGGGCAGGAGCTGCTTGCGCGCCTCGTCGAACAGGCCTTCGGCGGCGAGCTTCTTCTTGCGCTCCTCCATCAGCGCCATCAGCGCGCCGATGCCGGCCGGCTCCAGCGACTCGATCACGATCTGGTATTTGGAGGAGTTCGGATAGGTCGTGAGCTTGCCGGTCGCGATGACCTCGAGCCCCTCCTGGGGCTTGAAGCGCATGCGGGCGTGGGCGAACTTCCAGATCACCGCCTCGATCTTGGCGTTCTCGTCCTTCAGCGCGAAATAGCAATGGCCGGAGGAATGCGGGCCCCGGAAGCCCGTGATCTCGCCGCGGACCCGGACATGGCCGAACCGGTCCTCCACCGTTCGCTTCAGCGCGGAGGACAGTTCCGAGACGGTGAATTCGGGCGCGTTGAGCAGATTCGGTGCAGCGGTCATCACTTGTTAGAATCGGGCTTTTTAGGCGCGGGCGCAAGGTCCTGGGGTGCCAACCGGGCCGTCAGGCCACATATCCACATCAGAGCGGAGCCATTCCTTGCGGCGGCGTGATGCCGTGCTAAACCGTCGCGCTACGGCGCGGCAACCCTTAATTCTGACTGCAATCGCATGAACATTCTCCTGATCGGTTCCGGCGGCCGCGAACATGCGCTGGCGTGGAAGATCGCCGCCTCTCCGCTGGTGACAAAGCTGTGGTGCGCCCCGGGCAATGCCGGAATCGCGCGCGAGGCCGAATGCGTGGCGCTCGATGTGGCCGATCATTCCGCCGTGATTGAATTCTGCAGGCGCAACGCCGTCGATCTTGTCGTGGTCGGCCCGGAGATCCCGCTCGCCGCAGGGATTGTCGACGATCTCGCCGCTGTCGGCATCAAGGCGTTCGGTCCGAGCAGGCTGGCGGCGCAGCTCGAGGGGTCCAAAGGGTTCACCAAGGATCTCTGCCGCGAGTTCAACATCCCGACCGGCGCCTACCGCCGCTTTGACAATGCCGATGATGCGCTCGCCTATCTACGGGCGCAGGGCGCGCCGATCGTGGTCAAGGCTGATGGCCTCGCCGCCGGCAAGGGCGTCGTGGTGGCCAAAACGCTGGACGAGGCGGACGCCGCCATCGCGATGATGTTCGAGGGCATGTTCGGTTCGGCCGGCACTGAGGTCGTGATCGAGGAGTTCCTGTCCGGCCGCGAGATCAGTTTCTTCGCGCTGTGCGACGGCGAGACCGCAATCCCGCTTGCCTCCGCGCAGGACCACAAGCGCGTGTTCGATCACGATGAGGGGCCGAACACCGGCGGCATGGGCGCCTATTCGCCGACGCCGTTCGTGACGCCTGAGATCCACGACCAGATCATGGCGCGGATCATCCTGCCGACCGTTGCCGGCATGAAGCAGCGGGGCATTCCGTTCCGCGGCGTGCTCTATGCCGGCGTGATGCTGACGGAGCAGGGGCCAAAACTGTTCGAATACAATGTCCGCTTCGGCGATCCCGAATGCCAGGTGCTGATGCTGCGGATGATGTCCGACATCGTGCCGGCCTTCCTCGCCGCCTGCGACGGGCAGTTGAAGAATTTTGACCTGCGCTGGTTCCCCGAGCCGGCGCTGACGGTGGTGATGGCCGCCAAGGGCTATCCCGGCGATTACAAGAAGGGCACGCGCATCGAAGGGCTCGACGAGGCCGCCCAAATCGAGGGCGTCGAGATCTTCCATGCCGGCACGGTCGAGAAGGATGGCGCCATCCTCGCCAATGGCGGCCGCGTGCTCAACATCTGCGCGTCGGCCACGACCGTGACCGAAGCCAAGCAGCGCGCTTACGCCGCGATCGACCGCATCAAGTGGCCGGACGGCTTTTGCCGCCGCGACATCGCCTGGCAGGCGGTGGAGGCCGAGCAGGGCTAAACTCGATCCGAAATTCAGAGGAGGTACGCGAATGTCCGATCTCGCCGATCTTTTCCCCGGCTACGCCTCCGAATGGATCAACACCTCCTCAGGCCGCATCTTCGCGCGTGTCGGCGGCAAGGGGCCGCCGCTGCTGCTGTTGCACGGCTTCTCGTCCACGCATGTGATGTGGCATCCGGTGGCGCCAAAGCTCGACGACAGGTTCACGCTGATCATCGCCGACCTGCCGGGCTATGGCTGGTCGGACATGCCCGAGAGCGACAAGGACCACACGCCCTACACCAAGCGCGCGATGGCGAAGACGATGATCGAGGCGATGTCGAAGCTCGGCCACGTGCATTTCGCGCTCGCCGGTCACGACCGCGGCGGCCGCGTCTCCTATCGGCTGGCGCTCGATCATCCGGGGCGGCTGTCCAAGCTCGCGGTGCTCGATATCCTGCCGACCTATAATTACTGGGAGCGCATCAACCGCCTCTATGCGCTGAAGATCTATCACTGGACCTTCCTGGCGCAGCCGGCGCCGTTTCCGGAGACGCTGATCCTGGGCGCCCCGGATTTCTTCCTGAAGCACAAGATGGCGAGCCAGACCAAGTCGAAGACGCTGGACGCCATCGATCCGCGCGCGCTGGAGCATTATCTGGCGCCGTTCCGCGATCCCTCGCGCGTGCATGCGATGTGCGAGGATTACCGCGCCGGCGCCTATGCCGATTACGAGATCGACAAGGCCGATGTCGAGGCCGGCCGGAAGATCACGATCCCGATGCTGGCGCTGTGGGGCGATGCCGGGATTGCGAGTGCCGCGGCGACGCCGCTCGACACCTGGAAGCAGTGGGCGACCAATGTCGTGGGCGCGCCGGTCGACTCCGGCCATTTCCTGACCGAGGAGAATCCGGAAGCGACGGCGAGACTGTTGCGGGAGTTCTTTCTCGCTTCGTAGCCCGGGTGGAGCGCAGCGCAACCCGGGAAGACACGGACTCCAGAACCCCGGGTTGCGCTGCGCTCCACCCGGGCTACGGGAAGTTCACCGCCGCTCCCGGAAAAACTCCCGCAATAGCACTGCGGCCTCTCGCTCGCCGATGGCGGGATAGATTTCCGGCCGGTGATGGCAGGTGGGCTGCGAGAAGAACCGCACGCCGGATTCGACCGCGCCGCCCTTGGGGTCGGCTGCGCCGTAATAGAGCCGACGGATGCGGGCGAACGAGATCGCGGCGGCGCACATCGTGCACGGCTCGAGCGTGACATAGAGATCGCAATCCACCAGCCGCTCGGTGCCGATCGCCTCCGCGGCCTGCCGGATCGCCAAAATCTCGGCATGCGCGGTCGGGTCGCGGTCGGTCAGGGTCCGGTTGCCCGCGGTGGCGATCACCTCGTAGCCCCGGACGATCACGCAGCCGATCGGAACTTCGCCGGCCTTTCCGGCGTTTTCGGCGGTTTTTAGCGCCAAATCCATGAAAGAAGGGGCAGTCATGCCTCGTATCATCGGAAGAAACCTGCTACTAGCTGCGCCTTCAGCAAAAGTGGATGCCCGGTTTTTGCGTGAGATTGCGGCTCGATAACGGGCACGCATGAGCGCCATTTGCCCCCTAAGTGAGACTATTCATGCCCCGCGACAGCGACAAAAACAACGATTCCCGCGGTCGGCGTGATCGGCCGGGCGGCAAGGGCCGCTCTGGCAAGGCGCGCGGGCCGGAGAAGAAGTTCGCCAAGCGCGGCTTTGGGACCAGGGATTCTGCCGGAAAGCGCGATGATGCAAAGCGCGACTTCGGCAGCAAGCGCGAAGATCGCCCGTTCCGCCGCCGCGACGGGGATGAGGCGCCGCGCCGGGACTATGGCGACAAGCCGCGCTTCAACCGCGACGACCGCCCGCGCGGAGAGCGGACGTTTGCCGACCGCCCGTCGCGTGATGGTGAGAAGCGGCCGTTCAAGCCGCGCGGCGACCGGCCGAGGTTTGACCGGGATGACCGCGGCGGCGAAAAGCGCCCCTACACCCCGCGCGCCAATCGCGACGATGCCCGTCCGGCGTCGCGGTTTTCCGATCGCAAGTTCGGCGACAAGAAGCCCTACGCGTCGCGCGATCGTGACGGCGAGAAGCGATCCTATGCACCACGCGGCGAACGATCCTTTGGCGACCGTCCATCCCGCGATGGCGATCGGCCCGAGAGAAAGTTCGGCGGCGACAGGAAATTCTCCCGCGGTGCTGCCGACCGCGGGGATCGGGCGCCGCGCAAGGATTTCGGCGACCGTCCGCCGCGTGGCGAGTCCAAGCCGTGGGAGAAGCGCGAGCGCAATTCCGATCGTCCCGAACGCAATTTCCGCGGCTCGCGCGATTTCGATCGGCCGAAATTCGACAAGCCGCGCTATGACCGACCGCGCGACGATCGCGGCGGCGACGAGCGCCCTCGCTTTTCGCGCGCGCGCGACGACCGTCAGCAGGGCGATCGTCCATTCCGTGAGCGACCGAAATTCGATCGTCCCCGCGAGCGCGATGACCGCAAGTTCGATCGTCATCGCGAGCGTCCCGAAGGCCGCCAGGATTGGCACGAGCATCCGCGCAGCGAAGGGCGCTTCGCCGACCGTCCCCGCCGCGACAACGAGGATGACGGCAAGATCTTCGCAAAGCGTCCGGCCTTCGGCGGCCGCGGCGCCTATCGCGAACGTCCGGCGGATTTCGACAGGCGGCCGCGTCCGGAGCCGAAGCCGAAAAAGTCCGGCGAGCGGATCGCAAAAGTGCTGGCGCGCGCCGGCCTGGCCTCGCGCCGCGACGCCGAGGAGATGGTGACGCAGGGCCGCGTCACGGTGAACGGCCGCGTCATCAATTCGCCGGCGCTCGACGTCACCGCCAACGATGTCGTCGCCGTCGACGGCAAGCCGTTGCCGCCGCGCGAGCGGACGCGGCTGTTCATGTATCACAAGCCGCGCGGGCTGATGACGACGCATGACGATCCCGAGGGGCGGCCGACCGTGTTCGACAATCTGCCCGAAGGCCTGCCGCGGCTGATCAGCGTCGGCCGGCTCGATTTCAACACCGAAGGATTGCTGCTGCTCACCAATGACGGCGGGCTCGCCCGCGTGCTCGAATTGCCCGACACCGGCTGGCTGCGACGTTACCGGGTCCGCGCCCATGGCGAGGTGACGCAGGCGCAGCTCGACGAGTTGAAGAAGGGGGTCGAGGTCGAGGGCGTCAAGTACGGTCCGATCGATGCGACGCTGGAGCGCGACCAGGGTTCGAATGTCTGGCTGGTGTTCGCGATCCGCGAGGGCAAGAACCGCGAGGTGCGCAACGTGATGGCGCATCTCGGGCTCGAGGTGAACCGGCTGATCCGGATCTCCTACGGTCCGTTCCAGCTCGGCGAGCTCGAGGAAGGCAAGGTCGATGAGGTCAAGACGCGGGTGCTGCGCGAGCAGCTCGGCGAGAAGGTCGCCAAGCTTGCGGGCGTGGACTTCGCCCGGCCAGAGCACCATGCCGACGGTGACGACGATGCGCCACGCGACAGGAAGCCGTCCAAGCCGGCGAGCAAGCGCGCCGTGATTGCCGACCGCAAGGGCCGTCGCGTGCTGGTGCAGCGTTCCGGCAGCGAGGAAGCGCGCATCCGCAACGAGGAAGAGAATGCCGGCTACGGCCCGCCACGCCGCGTCAAGCGCACCTATCACGGCAAGCGCGACCTGAAGCCGAAGGACGAGTAGGCCGGACGATGCGCGTCGTCGGGGGACGATTGAAGGGCCGCAATCTGGCCGCGCCATCCTCGCGCGACATTCGCCCGACCGCGGATCGATTGCGCGAGTCCGTGTTCAACATCCTCGTCCACGCCTATGACGATCCGATTGAGGGGGCGCGGGTGCTCGATCTGTTCGCCGGCACCGGCGCGCTCGGCATCGAGGCGGTGTCGCGCGGCGCGAAGTTCGCACTGTTCGTCGACAACGGCGCTGAAGCCCGCGCGTTGCTCCGCAACAACGTGGAGTCGTTGGGGCTCGGTGGCGTGACAAAAGTATTCCGCCGCGACGCCACCAATCTGGGCCCCGCGCATCCCGTCGAGCCGTTCTCGCTGGTGTTCCTGGATCCGCCCTACGGCAAGGGAATGGCCGAGAAGGCGCTGGCCTCGCTCCGCGACGGCGCGTGGCTGACGCCCGGCGCGCTCGTGGTGGTGGAAGAGGCGAAGGCCGCCGCGTTCGCCGCGCCTGACGGCTTCGAGGAGCTCGAGCGCCGCGCGTATGACGACACCGAGTTCGTGTTCTTGAAGGTGCCGTAGGGTGGGCAAAGCGCAGCGTGCCCACCATTGCGAGCGGAGTGCTTGATGGTGGGCACGCTACGCTTTGCCCACCCTACGCAGCCCGCGCGCCTCACCGCCGCCCGAACAGCTTCTCGATATCCGACAGCTTCAATTCCACATAGGTCGGGCGGCCGTGGTTGCACTGGCCCGAGTTCGGCGTGTCTTCCATCTCGCGCAACAGCGCGTTCATCTCTTCCGGCTTGAGGCGGCGTCCAGCGCGCACCGAGCCGTGGCAGGCCATGGTGGCGGCGACATGCATCAGGCGCCGCTCGAGCGGGAGCGCCTCGTCCCATTCGGCCATGTGCTCGGCGAGATCGCGCAAGAGCCCGGCCGCATTGGCCTTGCCGAGCAGCGACGGCGTCTCCCGAACCGCAACCGCCCCGGGACCGAAGGATTCGATCGCGAGCCCGTAACTGGCAAGCTCTTCGGCGCGATCGAGCAGTTTCTCGACGGTGGATTCATCGAGCTCCACGATTTCAGGAATCAGCAAAATCTGCCGTTGCACGCCGTTCTTGGCCAGCGACGCCTTCAATTTCTCATAGACGATGCGCTCATGGGCGGCGTGCTGATCCACCACGATGAGTCCGTCGCGGGTCTGCGAGACGATGTAGGTTTCGTGGATCTGGGTGCGCGCCGCGCCAAGCGGGCGATCGAGCAGGTCGGCCGCGGGCTGCGCCTCGAAGCGGACATCGGCGGTCGGCGCGCCGACGTCGAAGGCAGCCTGGCCAGGCTCGGCCAACGCGCTTGCGGCCACGCCGTCGAATGAAGGCAACGGCCGCACGGGAAAAGCCGGCGAGCGGCGCCAGTCCCAGTTGGTCGGGCGCGGGGCCGCGAAGGAGGGACGGAAGGCGGAGAGCGCCGCGCCATCGGTATTTGCCGCGGTGCGCCGTCCCTCGCGCGCCAGCCCCTCTTTGAGCGCATGCACGATCAGGGCGCGGACCAGGCCGGCATTGCGGAAACGCACCTCGGTCTTGGCCGGATGCACATTGGCGTCGACTTCCTGCGGCGGCAGCGTGACGAACAGCGCCACCACCGGATGGCGATCGCGCGGCAGGTAATCGGCATAGGCCGCGCGCACCGCGCCCAGGATCAGCTTGTCCCGCACCGGGCGGCCGTTGACGAACAGATATTGGCCGAGCGCGTTCGCCCGCGTCAGCGACGGCGCGGCGGCAAAGCCTTCGACCACGACGCCCTCGCGTTCGGCGCGGACCTCGATCGCGCATCCGCGGAAATCGCTCCCCAAGATATCGCCGAGCCGCGTCAGCTGGCCGGGCGCGCCGGGCAGTGCCGCGGCCCAGGTGACCGGCGCGCGCTCCTCGCCGGCGAGCGTGAAGGCGATGTCGGGCCGCGCCATTGCGAGCCGCCGCACCACCTCGCGGATCGCTTCCGCTTCGGTGCGGTCGGTCTTGAGGAATTTCAGCCGCGCCGGCGTCGCGTAGAAGAGATCGCCGACCTCGACGCGGGTGCCCTGGCCGAGCGCCGCGGGCATGACCTCCGATTTCACGCCGGCTTCGACCGAAAGCGACCACGCGTGCGGTTCGCTCGCATGTCGCGTCACGATGTTGAGCTTTGCCACCGCGCCGATCGAGGGCAGCGCCTCGCCGCGGAACCCGAGCGTCCGGATCCGCAGCAGGTCCTCGTCATCGAGTTTTGACGTGGCGTGGCGGTCGACCGCAAGCGCGAGGTCGGCGCGCGTCATACCACCGCCGTCATCGGTGATCCCGATCCGCCGCCGCCCGCCGCCATCGGTGAAGATATCGATGCGGCTCGCACCGGCATCGATCGCATTCTCCACCAGTTCCTTGACCACGCTCGCGGGGCGTTCGACCACCTCGCCGGCGGCGATGCGATTGACGACCTGTTCGGGAAGCTGGCGGACGGGCATGGCGTGCGTGGCATCGATTCGAGGATCAACCCATTCTAGGCGGGCGCCGCAACAAATGCATGCGTTCGGGTCCGGAAATCCACGCGGCCCTGGGGATGGGACCTGCCTATCATCTTGAAGGCACTGGCATTCGCGGGACGCCCGCTGTGCAGCGCAGGATTGTCGGGTTGTGCGGTCGGGTATATCGTTTAGAAAAATTATAATCTGGCGGGAGAATTCCATGTGTTATCTGTTCGCCCATCAGCCGCAACGCGACTACGAATCGCAGACCAGATCGCTGCGACTTGGCGGCCATTGCACCTCGATCCGGCTGGAACTGGCGTTCTGGGACACGCTGGAGGAGATCGCGGCGAAGGAGGGGATGAGTCTGGCGAAATTCCTCACCACGCTGCACAACGAGGTTCTCGACCATCACGGCGAGGTCAGTAATTTCGCCTCGCTGCTGCGCTGCTCCTGCCTGATCTATCGTTCCAAGAGCGCCGCGTCGCCGGAGTTGCGCGACAGGCCCGCCATTCTCGACGCGGCCGAGTAGGCTCCCTCGTAGCCCGGGCGGAGCGGAACGCGCAACCCGGGACGCCTGCATCAACATCGACCGGCGGTCCCGGGTTACGCTGGCGCTCCACCCGGGCTACGGCGCTGCGGGTGCAGGCGTTGTAGCTCCCTCTCCCGCTTGCGGGAGAGGGCTGGGGTGAGGGTGTCTCCGCGATGGGACTATCCGTGGGGAGAGAGCCCCCACCCGCCGCGCTTCGCGCGTCGGCCTCCCCCGCAAGCGGGAGAGGCGAAGCGAGCGCGTGGCTAGCATCAGATCCTAAATCTCCTTCCGCTGCATTGCGCCGGCGATGTGGTCGGCTTGCCGGATCGCCAGCGACACGATTGTCAGCGTCGGGTTGCAGGCTGCCCCGCTCGTGAACTGGCTGCCATCCGAGATGAACAGGTTCTTGATGTCGTGGGTCTGGCCGAACTTGTTCACCACGCCATCTTTCGCCTTCTCGCTCATCCGGTTGGTGCCGAGATTATGCGTGCTCGGGTAGGGCGGCGTCGGATAGGTGACGGTGGCGCCGACCGCCTCGTAGACCGCGGCACCCTGCTTGTAGGCATGGGCGCGCATCGCGAGATCGTTCGGATGATCGTCGAAATGCACGCTCGCGACCGGCATGCCGAACTTGTCCTTCGCCTTCGGATCAAGCGTGACACGGTTGGTCTCCTGCGCCATGTCCTCGCCGACCAGCCACATGCCGGCCATCCGCGGATAGCCTTCCATCGCACTGGTGAACGGGCGTCCCCATGCGCCGGGACTGAGGAAGGCAGCCATGAAGGGCAAGCCAAGCGACAGCGTCTCCATCTCATAGCCCCCGACGAAGCCGCGTGAGGGATCGTTCTTGGCCTCGTCGCGAATGATGCCGGCCATCGTGGTGCCGCGATACATGTGCACCGATTTCTCGAAGGTCGCATACACGCTGCCGGTCATGTGCCGCATGTAATTGCGGCCGACCTGGCCGGAGGAGTTGGCGAGCCCGTCCGGGAACATGGTCGATGCGCTGTTGAGCAGCAGCCGCGGGCTCTCGATCGAATTGCCGGCGACCGCGACCACGCGGGCCTTCTGGCGCTGCATCGCGCCGTTTGCGTCGGCATAGACCACGCCGGTCACCTTGCCGGATTGATCGTGCTCGATCTTGATCACCATGCTGCCCGGGCGCACTTCGAGATTGCCGGTGGCCTCGCCCTTCGGGATTTCGGTGTAGAGCGTCGACCATTTCGCGCCCGACTTGCAGCCCTGGAAGCAGAAACCGATCTGCTGGCAGGAGCCGCGGCCGTCACGCGGTTCGCTGTTGATCGCCATGTTGCCGGTGTGCACGGTCTTGTAGCCGAGCTTTCTGGCGCCGGCCTCCAGCACCTTGAAATTGTTGTTGCCGGGCAGGCCCGGAATGCCGTTGGTCCGCGTCACGCCCATCTTGTTCTCGGCCTTGGCGTAATACGGCTCCATCTCCGCGAGCGTGATCGGCCAGTCCAAGAGATTGGCGCCGGGGATGCCGCCATAGGTGCTCTTGACCTTGAACTCATGTTCGTCGAAGCGCAGCGACGCGCCGGCCCAATGCGTGGTCGAGCCGCCGACCGCCTTCACGATCCATGCCGGCAGGTTCGGAAAGTCCTTGGCGACGCGCCAGCTTCCCGAGGTCGTGCGCATGTCCGACCAGGCGAGCTGGGCGAAGCTGTCCCATTCGTCGTTGACGAAGTCCTGGTTCTCGATGCGCGGTCCGGCTTCGAGGATGACGACCTTGACGCCCTTCTGCGCCAGCTCGTTGCCGAGCGTTCCACCGCCCGCGCCGGAGCCCACGATCACCACCACGCCACTGTCATTGAGATCGAATTTTGCCATTGTGATCCTCCCAGAGCGTTGGTTGGCTTATGCCTTCGGGAGCCAGTCGATGTCGGCGAAGCCGCGCTTGAGGTAGCCGCCATATTCGGCGGACGAGCCCTCATAGCCGAACTTCGGCCAGACCTCTTTCTGGTTGTAGAGGGAGACAACGAGGTCACCGCGGATCTTCTGGAAGAACGCGGTCTCTTCGATCCGCTGCAACAGCACCACGCGATCGGCTTCCCAGGGCACCTGCACATAAGGCACCTTGTGTCGGTCGTTGGCCTCCTGGTCGAGCCTGACAACGCCGTCATTGATCAGCGACTTGATCGCGGGATCCTTGGCCGCCTTGCCGTCCCACGGCTTGACCGCGACGATGTAATAACTGTCACCCAGGAAATCGTGCGGATAGATGTCGCGCGCCATCTTCACCAGCGTCTTCAATGTCGCCGGCGTCAGCGTGGTGGCGTCATCGGCCCAGGCATCGCTGATGGTGAGGCCCGTGCTGGTGGCGATAGCGACGGTCGGTACCGCCGTTGCCGCGCCCTTCAGGAAGACGCGGCGATCATATTTGCTTCGACGATCGACTTCTCTCATGGGTTTCCTCCGTGGAATGTTTTGTCATTGTTGATTGGTCGTATTTCTTCGTTCCAGATTATGCTCTAGCCAAAACGGCCGCCGCGCTGGATCACCTCGATCTTGTAGCCGTCGGGATCGGTGACGAAGAAGAAGCGCGCCAGCGACTTGCCGTTATGCTTGAAATCGCGCAGCGGTCCCGGCACGAGCTTTTCCCGCTCGAACCGCGCATGCTCGGCGTCGACATCGTCGACGATCACAGCGAGATGGCCGTAGCCGTCGCCGAGCGAATAGGGCTCCTTGCGGTCGAAATTGACTGTCAGCTCGACCTCGAACGGCGAGGAGGGGTGGCGCAGGTAGATCAGCGCGAAATCGTCGAACTTGAGATGATCGGCGACCTCAAGGCCGAAGGCGCGCGCGTAGAAATCGAGCGACTTCGCCTCGTCGAGCACGCGGATCATCGAGTGAACGGGTTTTGCCATTCAGTTGAGCTCCTTCAAATAGGCGATGATGGCGGCGCGGGTCTCCGGTTTGGCTTGGCGATAGGCCATGATGGAGCCGGGGATCATCGCCTGCGGGTTGGTGAGCCAGGCGTCGAGCCTGGCGTCGTCCCAGACGAAATCGGCTTGCGCGAAGCCGGGTGAATAGTGAAAGCCATCGGCCTTGCCCGCGACACGGCCGACGACCTTGAACAGTGGCGGGCCCTGGCGGACCGGATCGGTGAGGTTCGTGGTGTGGCAGGTCGCGCATTGCTGCTTGAACAGCGCAGCACCATCGGGCGGCTTGGCGGCAGGCAATGGCATCTGCGCAGCCGCGATCGTCGCGAGCAACGCACTGCAACATCCGAGTCCGATTGCTGCCGTCGCGCGTAGCCTTCTCATCCACCTCACCGCCTGTACGCGGTAACTCTAGGTCGCGCGCGAAAGGCGGTGGTAGTAGCGGGCTGTTTCACCGCAGAACAAAACGCGTCGATGAGCAGCTAGGAAAATCGTGCCGGCCAAACCACGTCACGCCGCCGCATATGTGAAGCGCAATTTCGCGAAATTGCCGCGAAATCCCTGCACGATCTCCACACGACGCAGATTGCATGGCGCACGCGTCGTTTGCGACACGTTCAATCCGCGTGAAGGGGAGACCGGCGCAGCAGGCGGCGCATGGAACCGCCGAACCTTCCCGCACGAACAAAGTCCAGGAGCAATGGATGAAGCTAGCGAAAACTTCCCTGATCGCGTTTGCCCTCTCGGCCGCACTTGTCGGCCCTGTCCTTGCACAAGGCGCCGCCACCGGCGGCGCGATCCGCGGCGGCGCGCAGGAAAGGAGCGTGGCGCCGGGCGGAATGACGGGTAGCGGCGATGAGGAGATGAACGCGCAGACGGCGGCTCCGACCGGAAAGACCGGCGCAAAGCCCGGCGCCAAGGGCACGGTGGGTGCCGGCGCCGGAGCCGGAGCACACAAAGGCACGGCGACGGAACCCGCTGCTCCTGGCAGCAAGCGCTACTAGAGCGAGCTCTCTCCCTACGATCGAACCCGTAGCCCGGGTGGAGCGAAGCGTAACCCGGGACCGCTCACAATCCGGCGACAACTGTCCCGGGTTACGCGTTCCGCTCCACCCGGGCTACAAGCTTCACCTCTCCCGCTTGCGGGTAGGGCTATCGCATATGGGCGAGGGCGCGGAGAAGGAAGTCGTTGTTCCATCTGGCCTGGAGCATTTTGTGGC
>NZ_JBEGDB010000075.1:0-31011 GCF_043638955.1 Bradyrhizobium sp. 31Argb
CGCGCCGGCTGGCGGTGATCATGCACCGCATGCTCGTCGATCAAACCCCCTTCAACGCCGCCGCGGCGGCAGCCTAACAGGAGGCGCGACAGGTTTTCGAGCGGGTCACCACACCAGGCCTTCTCGAAGCGAAGTCCCTTCGCCGGGACGATGGATCAGGTCAGGCCGTTGCCCACCCGGTGGCACTACGACCACGCGTCCGTAGATTGGCCGGCCGATCCTCTCCAACCCCATCAGGTGGCGGCCTTGCGCCGACCCCGTACAGAAGCGAGACCCCGGCGAGCGGATGACGCAAAAGGGATTGACTGATCCAGGCCCGTTACAGAAGGGTGGGCAAAGCAACTTCATGCACCGCGGCTCAAACGAGCTCCGGCGGAAGCGTGCCCACCATCGCGAGCGGAGCGCTTGACGGTGGGCACGCTGTCGCTTTGCCCATCCTACAAATCGAACCGCTCGATCCGCCCTACTCCGCCACTTCCACCTGGCGCGTGGTCGGGCCTGCGAGCGGCCGTTCTTCCATGATGGTGATGCACAGCGCCGCAGTTGCGAGCAGCACGGCGGCGGCGCCGAAGACGAAGCGGAAGGCGGTGGTCATGTCGGCGACCGGAATCGAGCTCACCGCGCCATGATGTTCGCCGGCGAGCGAGATGTCGGCGCCGAGCGCCATCAGCAGGATCGCGGCGAACGCCGCCACCGCGAACGAGGCCATCAGCGCGCGGAAGAAATTCATTGCACCGGTCACGGTGCCGACCTGCGAGCGCGCCACCGCATTCTGCAGCGAAACCACGCTGACCGGAAACGTCGTGCCGAGGCCGAGCGCGAAGACCGACATCAGCGTGAGCAGCCCCCACAGCGGCAGCGTGGTCATCGCCATCGCCACGCCGCAGAGGGCGGCGACCGAGGTGCCGACGACCGCCACGCGCTTGTAGTGCTTGGCACGCACCATGGTCCGGCCGGCGATCGCCGCGCCGCAGGTCGAGACCGCGGCAAGCGGGATCAGCGCCAGGCCGGCCTCGCTGGCGCTGAGGTGATAGACCACCTCATAATAGAGCGGCAGGTGCACTGTCAGCCCGACGATCGCGCCGAGCGCGCAACTGCCTGCGACGATCGCGAAAGGAACGACCGTTCCGCTCAGGAGCGACAGCGGCAGGAACGGCTCGTCTGCCCTGCCCGCGTGCCACACGAAGCTGGCGGCGAGCACAAACGACGCGCCGACCATCGCCATGATCACTGGCGACAGCCAGGCAAACCGGCTGCCGCCCCAGGTCAGCACCAGCGTGACCATGACGGCGGAGGCCATCAGGAGGATGCCGCCAAGCCAGTCGACCTTGCGCTTGCGGTGGAACACCGGGATCTTGCCCATCCTCGGCAACAGCAGCGCGAGTGCGGCAAACGACAGCGGCAGGTTGATCCAGAAGATCATCGACCAGTGCAGATGCTCGGCGAACACGCCGCCGATCACCGGCCCCGCGATGCCGCCGGCCATCCAGACGCCGCTGAAATAGGCTTGGTATTGGCCACGCTCGCGCGGGCTGACCACGTCGGAGATGACGGTCTGCACGACAGGCAGGATGCCGCCGCCGCCAAGCCCCTGCAGGCCGCGCGCCAGGATCAATACCGGCATGTTGGGCGCGATCGCGCACAGATCGAGCCGACGATGAACAGGCTGAGCGAGGTGATGATCATGGCGCGCCGGCCATAGATGTCGCTCAGCGTGCCGAATACCGGCGCAACCGCCGTCGAGGCCAGCAGATAGGCCGTGATCACCCAGGACAGGTTGGAGACGTCCTGGAACTGGCGACCGATGGTCGGCAGCGCGGTCGCCACAATGGTCTGGTCGAGCGCCGCCAGGAACATCGTCAGCATCAGGCTGATCACGATGGTGCGGACTTCGTCAGGGGCAAGCGGAGCCGGCGGCGCCAGCGGTGGCGCGTCGGTGAGGTCGATCACCTCGGTCGGCAGGCGGGACAGCTCTTCGGCTACGTCTGCAGGCAATGCCCGTCGGTCGGCAGGATCGCTGCTCTGCCGTTCAAACTTGTTCATCTCAGGCGCAAGTCTCGCTGCGGCGCAACGCCACAATGGAATCGTTCTATGAATTGCAATGTAGGCAGCAAATTCCTGTTGAGGCAGGCGGCTCAGCGCATAGGCGCATTCCGAGGCCGCGTCATCCCAATGATGTGATTTTCGCGCTTGGACAAGACGTTACGATTTCGGCCGGTTTTTCAGCCGCGCTCGCTTCGGCAGCAGCGCCGGCCACCGGACGATGTGGTCCTCAAGCTCGGCATCGGGGATCTCGTCCTCGGTTCCCTGCACCCGGCCGCGCACGGAGACACCCGCCTCGTGCACGGTGTTCGGGTCGCCGGAAATCAACGGGTGCCACCAATAGAGATCGCGGCCCTCCGCGACCAGTTTGTAGCCGCAGCTCGGCGGCAGCCAATTGAGGGTACGGACGTTCTCGGGCGTCAGGCGGACGCAGTCCGGAACCTTGTCGGACCGGTTCTGATAGTCCTTGCAGGCGCAGAGCCCGGCATCCAGCAGTTTGCAGGAGACGTGGGTGAAGTAGATCTTTCCGGTGTCCTCGTCCTCGAGCTTCTCTAGGCAGCAGCGCCCGCAGCCGTCGCACAGGCTTTCCCATTCGACGTTGGACATTTGCTCCAACGTCTTGGTTTTCCAGAAAAATCCCTCTTGGGCGGAGGCACGTTTGGGCGGTGCGGTCATGGAAATCGAAGAATTTGGTTTAAGTCGGTTCGCAACCCATCTAGGGGCGGTAGTGGCAGGCACGCAAGCGGGCCCATCTGCGGGCGCGCGAACGAGTTCACAAACAGGTTCAGCCTGACATTAAAATCGCAAGCAACACCATTGGTTTATAGCCTCCGCTCAGATAGAAGCGATAACCGAGTCTCCCAACTGGCGCGAGCAGCGCCTTGGGTTTGCCGCAACATGGAATCAAGACGCTCGACCGGTGCCCAAATGGATGGGCACGTGAGCGGTTTCTAACCGAGCAAGGGCCCCGGTGCGCCAGATCCTACCGCCGCAGTGGACGACCAAGCTCCGGAACTTCTTTCTGGACCTGGATGCGCGCATCGACTCCACGCTGTTCTCCTCCGGCAGGGGCCTGCGTGAGCTTTATGAGCGCTATTCCACCTTCATGGACAACTTCTATGTCGGCCGCTGGAAGCGCTGGGTGTTCATCGAGCCTCTGTCGGAAGCCGCGACCATGGGGCTCGGCGGCATGGTCGTGCTGCTGGCGCTTGCGATCCCGGCGTTCCGCGAAACCGCCGATGACGACTGGCTGAAGAAGTCCGATCTCGCGGTGACCTTCCTCGACCGTTACGGCAATCCGATCGGCAGTCGCGGGATCAAGCATAACGACTCGATCCCGCTGGAAGACTTTCCCGACGTCCTGATCAAAGCCACCCTCGCCACCGAAGACCGCCGCTTCTACGACCATTTCGGCATCGACATCGCCGGCACCGCACGCGCCCTCGTCACCAACGCGCAGGCCGGCGGCGTGCGCCAGGGCGGCTCCTCGATCACGCAGCAGCTTGCCAAGAACCTGTTCCTGAACAATGAGCGCACCATCGAGCGCAAGATCAAGGAAGCATTCCTGGCGATCTGGCTCGAGCACCGCCTCAGCAAGAACGAGATCCTCAAGCTCTATCTCGACCGCGCCTATATGGGCGGCGGCACCTTCGGCGTCGATGGCGCCGCGCATTTCTACTTCAACAAGTCGGCGCGCGACGTCAATCTGGCGGAAGCCGCGATGCTTGCCGGCCTGTTCAAGGCGCCGACCAAATACGCGCCGCACATCAACCTGCCGGCGGCGCGCGCCCGCGCCAACGTCGTGCTCGACAACCTCGTCGACGCCGGCTTCATGACCGAGGGCCAGGTGTTCGGCGCCCGCCGCAATCCCGCGGTCGCGGTCGACCGGCGCGACGAGAATTCGCCGAACTACTATCTCGACTGGGCGTTCGACGAGATGCGCCGGCTGGTCGACACCTTCCCGAAATCCTATACCGAGCGCGTCTTCGTGGTCCGCACCGCCATCGACATGAACGTGCAGCGCGCCGCCGAGGAAGCGGTCGAGAACCAGCTCCGCCAGTTCGGCCGCGACTATCACGCGACCCAGGCGGCAACCGTGGTGTCCGATCTCGACGGCGGCGTGCGCGCGATGGTCGGCGGGCGCGACTATGGCGCCAGCCAGTTCAACCGCGCGACCGACGCGTACCGGCAGCCCGGCTCGTCGTTCAAGCCTTATGTCTACACCACGGCGCTCCTGAACGGGTTCACGCCGAACTCGAAGATCGTCGACGGGCCCGTGTGCATCGGCAATTGGTGCCCGCAGAACTATGGCCACTCTTATTCCGGTTCGGTGACGCTGACGCAGGCGATCACGCGCTCGATCAACGTCGTGCCGGTGAAACTCTCGATCGCACTCGGCGGCAAGGAAGGCCCGAAAGCCGGCCGCGCCAAGATCGTCGAAGTGGCGCGCCGTTTCGGCCTCAAGGCGCCGCTGCCCGATACGCCATCGCTGCCGATCGGCTCCGACGAAGTCACCGTGGTCGAGCATGCGGTTGCCTACGCGACGTTCCCGAACAGGGGCCGGTCCGTCACGCCGCATGCGGTGCTGGAAGTCCGCACCGGCGCCGGCGACCTGGTATGGCGCTGGGACCGCGACGGGCCGCAGCCGCGGCAGGCGATCCCGGCCTCCGTTGCTGCCGACATGGCGGGGATGATGAGCCATGTGGTGAGCGAAGGCACCGCGCGCCGCGCGGCGCTCGACGGCATTCCGACCGCCGGCAAGACCGGCACCACCAACGCTTATCGTGACGCCTGGTTCGTCGGGTATACCGGCAACTTCACCTGCGCGGTCTGGTACGGCAATGACGACTATTCGCCGACCAACCGCATGACCGGCGGCTCGCTGCCGGCGCAGACCTGGCACGACATCATGGTCGCCGCGCATCAAGGCGTCGAAGTGCGGGAAATTCCCGGCGTCGGCATGGGCCAGAAACTGCCGAAGGAGCCGGCGACGCAGGCGAACGCTGCCGCGAACGCCGCGCCCAAGATACTCGAGACCAAGCCCGGTCCGCCGCCGGTGCTGACCAAGCGCGGCGCCGATATCCTGGTGCGGGTCGAGAAAATGCTCGACGACGCCGCCAGGACCTTGGGCAAAACGTCGTCCAACGCGCCGGCGAAATCGGACAAGCCGTCATCCAGCGCACTGGCCTTCCCCGAGAATTACGTCACGGCGGCCGGCGACCAGGCGGCGGCACCGACGCCGCGAAAAAACTGATGCCGGTGATCGCTTCGGAGCTGTAGGGCCGTGCGGCTGATCCTCATCACCTTGCTCGCGCTGATCGTTGCTGCCGGGATCGGGCTCGGCTCGACCTATGTGGCCGCGACGCGCGGCACCAATATCGGGACGCTGAAGATCGGCGCCTGGACCGCGCGGCCGAGAAACGGCACATCCGACATCGATCCCTACAACCGTGCGACCATCGCCCGCTCCGGCGAATTGCCGGTCGGCACCGGCGACGGCATCGGCTTCACCGCCACCACCGATGACAAGAAGAAGCCGCTCGACGGACGTTGCGACGTCGTCGTCAGCGGCGTCACCCCGCCGGCGCGGTTCTGGACGCTGACGCTGTTCGACAGCAAAGGCCGTCTGGTGGCGAATTCGCTGCAGCGCTACGGCTTCACCAGCCAGGAGATCATCCGCGGCTCCGATGGTACGTTCGAGATCCGCATCGCCTCCCGCTCGCGGGCCGGCAACTGGCTGCCGACGGGCGGCATCGAGCGTTACGCGCTAATGCTGCGGCTCTACGACACGCCGGTCGGGGTGGCGACGCGGACCCAGCGCGATGCGCCGATGCCGATGATCTCGACGGTGGGCTGCCCATGATCCGCCTCGCCTTCACGATTATCGCTGGCGTGCTGCTGGGCGGCGTGGTGCATCTCGTCAGCGTGCTCGCCTTGCCGCGGATCGCTTCGCAGGACGCCTATTCGCGGCTGACGCCGATCACGCAGCTCAACGCGGTCACGGCACTGCCATCAGCGGATCCCGGCAATTCGCTGATGCCGTTCATGGACCCGGCATTCGCGATGGCAATCTGCCGCTACGATCTCTCGACCGGGCCGATCAAGCTCACGGTGCCGGTGAGCCAGGCCTATACCTCGGTGTCGTTCTACACCCGTAACGAGCTCGCCTATTACGCCATCAACGACCGCTCCGCCGGCAAGAAGGTGATCGAGCTCGATTTGATGACCGAGGCGCAGCACAACGAGCTGCCGGAGGACGAAGACATCACCGCCGCCGACCGGCTGATCATCGATTCCCCGACCACGACCGGCCTGATCCTGTTGAAGGCGCTGGCGGCCGAGCCCGGCCTGATGCCGCAGGCACAGGCCTCGCTCGCGGCCGCAAGCTGCAAGGTGCAGACCGAGCCGCCGGCGCCCAAGCAGGCCGAAATCCCGCTCCCCGCCCCTGCGCCCGCGGCACGGCCTTCGAAACGCTAGCCCTTGACGACCGTGGCGTGCCCGATCACCGGCGGCTGCGCGGCGACCGGCGGATTGGCGGTCAGCACGGCGAGCTCGCCGATCAGGCGATCGGCATCGGCCGCGACGTTGTCGGGCGCCTGGATCACCAACCGCTCCAGCGCCCAGCGGTAGGACGAAATCCGCCGCTCCAGGCATTGCTGGACCCATTGCACGATCAGCGTGTTCTCTTCCATCCGGGCAATCGCGTCCGCCCGCTCCCGCGGCGACAGGTCCGACACCATGCCGAGGCTGGCATTGCGCTTGCGGTCGAGCTCGATGACGCGCCAGGCGGTCGCAAAGAACGGCTCGAAGCGTGTGATGTCGTCGCGCACGTCGTCGATCAGTTGCATGTAGCGGGAGGTGTGCGCGCGGTGCGGCTCGTCGATCAGCGCCCGTCCGTAAGCGGTGCGGTCGAACACTACCTTCTGCCGCCATGGCGAGGGCAACGGCTGATAGTCGCCGAACACGCTCTTCCAGGCCGGCCGCGAATGGCGGCTCGATCAGGGGATAGGCGAGATCGCGGAGCTGGCGCTCGTTTTCGGTAAGCTGGAACTGCGACGGTCTCATGCCGATGCTGCCGGTCGCTTCCGCGCCGAGCCAGCGGTGCATGTCGTCGTTACGGAAGTCGGCACGCGTGCGGCCGAAATCGCCGCCGCTGCAGCCGCCGAGCGCCGCGCCGATCAGCAGCAGCGCCAACACCGCGCGTGGGCGCCGGCTTCCGGTACTCCGGCTCGGAAGATACCCCTCCCGCATTTCAAACGTCCAATCGTCAGGTGCGCCGACGGCGACGGCGACGAGGCGCTGTACCTTCTGCCGGCCCGCGTCCACCGTCGCTCTGCTCGGTTACGCGCTCAATCCGGATAACGGGAAGGATCAGAACAGTCCCCATGCCATCGCTTGCAGCGCCACCCATGACCGCGCCCGGCCGCCGCGATGCCGCATCCGCCGGAAACTCAATGATGGTGCCCATTTCTGTTCTCTCTGCCTGCCGCGCGGTGATGATTTGCGAGGCGACGTCCGGATTAAGAACCGCACGTGGTTAATGACCTCTTAATCGGAGCCGCCGGTCGGTTACCGATGTGGCGAGTGTGCCTTATTCGCCAGATCGCTTCCGTCAGATAGTTCACATTTTAACGGATGCCTTCACGGCTCGTTTTCCTTAACCGGCTCTTAAAGCCGCCGACATAGGCTGGCGTCCGAACGTTTTGCGCATTTTCGAAAGTCGCGTACGCCTTCCCATGAGCGCAGCTCCAGTCATTCCAGGCCTCGATGGGCTGATGACCCTGTCACGTCGCGAGGGCGTCGACATTCGCCCGACGCTGCTGCGCGTGCTCACCGACCTCTATGTGCAGGCCAAGGTTCATTCCGCCGATGAAGAGCGGCAATTCGTCGAACTGGCCTCGCGCCTGATCGACCAGGTGGACGATGCGACGCGTGCGGCGGTGCGGGCGCGGCTCTCGGTCTATCCGGCAACGCCGGAGGAGCTTCTCGGCAAGCTCAGCCTGCGGCGCACCGACCCGGACCAGCCGCTGCCGGCCGCTGCTGAAATCGCGGCGCCGCCGTCACAGCCACTATCGGTCACCCCCCCGACCGAGGCGCAGCTTCGGATGGCAGCGAGCCTTGCAATGCGGCCCAACGATGCCGCAGAGATCACCGACATGTTCTTTGCCGCGACGGCCAGCGAGCGGGTCCAGATCCTGCAGAACATTGTGCAGACGCCGCTCAAGGCGTCGGCGCGGATTCCTGCGCCGCGCGCCGCGCGCGCCATCGAGATCCTTGAAATGGCGGCCTTCGCCGAAGACATCGAGAATTTCGCGCGCGAAGTCGGCGAAGCGCTGATCCTGCCGTCGCGCATTGCCGAGCAGGTGGTGAACGATCCCAGCGGCGAGCCGCTGGCCTGC
Organism: Bradyrhizobium sp. 31Argb; assembly: GCF_043638955.1. Taxonomy (NCBI): domain Bacteria; kingdom Pseudomonadati; phylum Pseudomonadota; class Alphaproteobacteria; order Hyphomicrobiales; family Nitrobacteraceae; genus Bradyrhizobium; species Bradyrhizobium sp. 31Argb. The sequence continues at coordinate 8,442 of NZ_JBEGDB010000075.1, forward strand.
GCGGCGAGAGCGCTGAACATGCCGAGCCCGGTGTTCCAGCGGGTGCTGATGTTCCTCAATCCGGCGTTGGGTTCATCGGTGCACTACGTGTTTCGCCTGTCGCGCATGTACGATCGGCTGAGCGAACGGACGGCGCTCATCATGCTGGCGGCGTGGCGAGGCTCGACCATGGCGGTCGCGCGTGCCAAATATCGCCCCTCGCTCTACGATGACGAGCGCCATCGCGCGCGCTCCACATCCGCTGAGAGGCGGCCGACCGGTCAGCCGGGTGATGCGCCCGCGATCCGCTCGCAGAGCTCCGGACGCTAACCCTTCGCCAGGTCCAGAAAGTGCCGCCCGGCCTTGTCCTCGGTCTCGACGACCCAGGCATCGGGATCGAAGCGGATTTCCTTGGCAAGCCGTTGCTCCACCGATGATTCCGGCACCGGCTCTTGCGTCATCGGCACGAAGATGCGGTCGAACGGCCGGCTGTCTTCATAGGCTGTCTGCGGCGCGGGCGTGTAAAGCATGGCGTTGCCGTCGAGCAACGCCACCTTGACGAACACCGCCCCCGCCTCCTCCGCACCGCGCCGGCGCACCGCACCGAACACGCCTTCCTTCTGGCAGCGCCGCAGATATGCGGACACCCAGATGCTTGATTTCAATCGCATTGCATAACGATAAGCCGGCCGCGAGATCAGCGCCAGTGCCTCTCCGCGCGCCTTGTGCGACGCATCCAACCGGACCGGACGGGCCGGCAGCGTCGCAAGAGCCGACCGAATTGCCAACTTTTCCACAAGACGTCAGCACTCCGCGACTCTTTGTCACGCAATTCGAACCAGCTCAATTTCCAGCGAAAACTGGCACGATCCGCCGCGGATGAGTGAACTCTTCGCCGCAACGATTGCAACTTCATCCCGATGTCGCGCGACCGTCACGGCCGCTTGGTTAACGGACCGGGCTACGATCCATTATCCAGGGGAAAGCAATGTCAGGACGTCATCAACACCATCACACACATCACCACGGCGGTCCGTTCGGCAAGAAGCTGTTCGGAACGACCAGCGACGACGATCTTTTCGGGTCGGACCGCAATGACATCATCTTCGGCCTTCGGGGCGACGATCTGATCGATGGAGGCAAAGGCAACGACACGCTGTTCGGTGGAAGGGGCAACGATGCTCTGATCGGTGGCGAAGGCAACGACCGCCTGTTCGGCGGCCCCGGACGGGATCTGCTGCTGGGCGGCGCCGGTCGGGACGAACTCAGCGGCGATGACGGCAACGACAAATTTCTGTTCCGCAAGGGCATGGGCGTCGACACGATCGAGCATCTCGATCGCGGCGACCGCATCGATATCCGTGACTTCCAGGTCGCCTCTTTTCAGGCGCTGATCGACTCCGCCCGACAGGTCGGTCACGACGTTCAGATCAGCTTCGGCAATGGCGACAAGCTCGTCATCGAGAATACGCGCATTTCGAACCTTCACTCCGAACAGTTCATCATCGCAGATGAGGTCAAGGGTCCGTCAAGCTCACAGACGCCCTACCTCCTCAGCAGCGATTCCCATGTCTACACTCAGTCACTGCTGACGGCGGGTGACAGCGTGGGCGGCTACAAGATGGCCGGTATTCCCGACGGCCTTGGCGCATTCGACAATGGCGACGGGACCTTCACCGTGCTGATGAACCACGAACTCGGCGGAAACCTGGGCGTTGCGCGCGCTCATGGCGCCACCGGCGCGTTCATCTCGGAATGGGTGTTCGACAAGACCACGCTGCAGGCGGTGTCGGGCAAGGACCTCATCCACGACGTCTGGCTCTACGACGCGACGACCAACAGCTATGTCGACCACAACGCCAGCAACAGCCCGGTGTCGTTCAACCGCTTCTGCTCCGCCGACCTTGCCGATCAGGGCGCGTTCTACAGGGCGGAAACCGGTCTCGGCTTCAACGGCGGCAGGATCTATCTCAACGGTGAAGAGTCTGGTGTCGAAGGGCGGGCATTCGCCCATATCGTGGGCGGCGCGCAGGACGGCAATAGCTACGAACTCGCCGGGCTCGGCAATATGGCCTTCGAGAACGTGGTCGCCAGCGCGCATACCGGTGACAAGACCGTGGTCGCGGCGCTGGACGATGGACAGAACGGCCATTTCTACTTTTATGCCGGCGACAAGAAGGCGACCGGTAACGCCGTCGAGAAGGCCGGCCTGACCGGCGGCCATTTCTTCGGCATTCACGTCAGCGAGTTCGAAGGCACGTCGAACAACAACGAGCCGAACACCGCCTCCCCGCTCGGGATGGACGAGAAGTCGACCTTCTCGATGATCGATCTCGGCGACGTCAGCGGCATGACGGGTGCCGAGATCGATGCGGCAAGCGAGGCTGCCGGCGTCACCAGCTTCCTTCGTCCGGAAGACGGCGCCTGGGACACGCTCAATCCGAACCGCTTCTACTTCGTGACGACGGACGCCTTCAATGCGCCGAGCCGGCTGTGGGCACTGGATTTCAACGATTCCAGCAACCCGGCCGCGGGCGGCACCATCAAGCTGCTGCTGAACGGCACTGAAGGCCAGCAGATGTTCGATAACATGACCGTCGATGCCAACGGCAAGATCGTTCTCTGCGAGGACGTCGGCAATAATGCGCATCTCGGCAAGGTCTGGCAGTACGATCCGGCGACCGACAAGCTGACACAGCTTGCCGAGCACGATCCGAGCCGCTTCATCTCGGGCAGCGCAAACTTCTTGACCCAGGACGAGGAATCGTCCGGCGTCATCGACGTCTCGCACATCCTCGGCAACGCCGGTGAGAACGTCTACCTGATCGATACCCAGGCCCACTTCGCGGTCGGCGGCGAACAGGTCGAGGGTGGTCAGCTGCAGCTGATCCACCAGTATCTGGTCTGACGGCGATCAAGATGGGCGGGCTCTGCCCGCCCATCACCGAGACTTGACTGCGGAGGTGCGGCTCCCCCGTCACCTCCGCATCCATGCATTCAAGCGTGGTCCGACACATCGCTGTCAAACAGTGGCCGCTCACCTACAATCTGCGGAGCAACTCCCCGTGATGTCAATCGCGCAAGCAAACCGTCCTGCCGCACCTCCTGGCGCGGAATCGGACTTGCACATGGCGCTTGCATCCTGCCGCGCCGCGCTGATCGCGATCGCGATGTTCAGCGGACTGATCAACCTGCTCAGCCTGACCGGCTCGCTGTTCATGCTGGAAGTCTATGATCGCGTGCTGCCGAGCCGCAGCGTGCCCACGCTTGTCGGTCTCAGCATCATCGCGGCCATGCTGTTCGTCTTCCAGGGCATCCTGGAGCTGACGCGTGGACGCATACTGCTTCGGATCGGAAACCAGATCGACTGGCGTGTCAGCGACCGCGTCTATGATCTCGTGATACGTCTGCCGCTCCGCACCCGCGGCGGCGGCGATGGGCTGCAGCCGGTCCGCGACCTCGACACCATTCGGTCGGTGCTATCAGGGGCTGGCCTGCCGGCGCTGTTCGATTTGCCATGGCTGCCGATCTATCTCGCGATCTGCTTTGCGTTCCACCCGCTGATCGGCGGCACCGTGCTCGGCGGCGCGCTCGTGCTGGTGATCCTGACGCTGCTCACTGATCGCCTGTCCCGTCGCTCGGTGCAAAGAGCGTCAAACCATGCCGCCGCGCGCAACCGGCTCGCCGAGGCGAGCCGACGCAACGCGGAAGTCCTGGTTGCGATGGGGATGTCCGCGCGTCTGGTCGCGCGCTGGCGCGAGCTCGGCGATGCCTATCGCCGGCAGCAGAAAATCGCCGGCGACATCTCGGGCGGTTTCGCCGTCGTCGGGCGAATGCTGCGCATGATGCTGCAATCAGCCGTCCTTGCGGTCGGCGCCTATCTCGTCATTCACCAGGAGGCATCCGGCGGGATCATCATTGCCAGCTCGATCCTGACCGGCCGCGCGCTCGCGCCCGTCGACCTCGCGATCGCCAACTGGAGGAGTTTCGTTGCGGCGCGCCAGAGCTGGCGGCGTCTCGAGAAACTGCTGGCAGTTATCCCCGCGCCCGCGGCCCAGGTGCCCTTGCCCGCACCGAGCCGCACGCTGCTCGCGGAAAAACTGTCCGTCACCGCTCCGGAATCCGAAAAGCTGCTGGCCACCGACGTCAATTTCGTCCTCAAAGCGGGCAGCGCGCTCGGGATCATCGGCGCCAGCGGATCGGGAAAATCCTCGTTGGTCCGCGCGCTTGTCGGCGCATGGCGGCCGTCGCGCGGTGTCGTCCGATTGGACGGCGCGGCGCTGGAGCAATGGTCCCCCGAGGCGCTCGGAAATCACATCGGATACCTGCCGCAGGACGTCGAACTGTTCGAAGGCACCATCGCCGACAATATCGCGAGATTTGCCCCAAACCCGCCGATGGAAGCAGTGCTCGCAGCGGCAAACGCGGCCGGCATCCATCAGCTCATCGTCGGCTTGCCGGAGGGATACAACACCCAGATCGGCGAACAGGGTGCGCGCCTCTCCGCCGGCCAAAGGCAGCGCGTTGCACTCGCCCGCGCGCTGTATGCCAATCCCTTCCTGGTCGTGCTCGATGAGCCCAACTCAAATCTGGACGCCGAAGGCGAAGAAGCGTTGACGCGCGCGATCCTCGCGGTCCGGGCTCGGGGCGGCATCGTCGTGATCGTCGCGCACCGCTCGAGCGCGCTCGCTGCCGTCGACTTCGTGATGACGATGCTCAATGGCAGGCAGCAAGCCTTCGGCCCCAAGGATGAAGTGTTGTCGATGCTGACCCGACGGGAACCACCCCCAGCGGGACCATTCAAGGTCGTTCCTCAATCCGCGGCATCGACATGACCGAGACTGCATTTCACGGCGAAGCCCGCAGCCTGCGTCACCATCTGATCGGCGGAATGGTCGTCGCGCTCGTGCTGACCGGCGGCATCGGCGGCTGGGCCGCCACCACGGAATTGTCAGGCGCAGTCACGGCGTCCGGATCGGTCGTCGTCGATTCCAATGTCAAGAAAGTCCAGCATCTGACCGGCGGCATCGTCGGAGAATTGCTGGTCCGCGAAGGCGATCATGTCCGTGCCGGAGACACGCTGGTGCGGCTCGATGAAACTGCGCTGCGGGCGGGCCTTGCCATCTACGCCAAAGGGTTGGATGAGATGCGCGCCCGCAAGGCGCGCCTCAGCAGTGAACGCGATGGCGCCGAGCACATCGTGGTCCCACCCGAGCTGCTCGATCGCCCCTCGCCGGAGTTCATCACGGCGCTCGACAGCGAACGCAGATTGTTCGAGCTCAGAGCCGCGGCGCGCAGGGGGCAGAAGTCGCAGCTTCGCCAGCGCATCGCGCAGCTCGAAGATGAAATCCGTGGCTACGCCGCCCTGCAGGAGGCCAAGGCGGAGGAGATCGAGCTGATCCAGCGTGAGCTCACGGGCGTGCGGACGCTGTGGGAGAAGAACCTGATCCAGATGAGCCGGCTAACGGTTCTCGAGCGCGAAGCCGCGCGCCTCAAAGGCGAGCTTGCGCAGTCGATTGCCGCGACGGCGCAAGTGCGTGGCAAGGTCACCGAAATCGAATTGCAGATCATCCAGATCGATCAGGATCTGAGCAGCGAGGTCGCCAAGGAGTTGCGCGAGATCGACGGCAAGATCGGAGAATTCATCGAACGCAAGGTCGCAGCGGAGGATCAGCTCAAGCGGGTCGACATCCGCGCCCCGCAGAATGGGATCGTGCACCAGCTCAGTGTCCACACGGTCGGCGGCGTGGTCAGCCCGGCCGAGCCGGTCATGCTGATCGTTCCGGAGGCCGATCTTCTCACCGTGGACGCCAAGATCTCGCCGGCTGACATCGATCAGCTCCATGTCGGACAGCCGGCGAACCTGCGCTTCTCCGCCTTCAACCAGCGCACCACGCCGGAAATCCAGGGCACGATCAGCCGCATCTCGGCCGACGTGACATCGGACCAGCGCACCGGCCAGAGTTTCTACACCGCGCGGCTGGCAATCACGCCCGAGGAGCTGGCGCGACTGGGAGAAGCGAGACTTCTGCCGGGAATGCCAGCCGAGATCTTTGCCAAGACCTATGATCGCAGCGTGCTGTCTTATTTCGTCAAGCCGCTGTCCGACCAGATCGTGCGGGCTTTCCGCGAGCGCTGAACAATCTTGCTGACCGGTTCAGCGCAGTAGCCGAGCCGGGCGATTCGCGAGGCATCGGTCCGTCGTGCAGGCCCTACTCGACCGGGTGTCCGATCATCGCCGAGAGTTCGCGGACGACCCGATCCGACATTTGGCCGGTCACCGGCAGCTTGCGGTCGCGCTCGAACTTGGCGATTGCGGCCTGGGTATCGGAACCGATGGTGCCGGTCGGCTTGAGCTGGCCGTAGCCATATTCGGTGAGCGCGCGCTGGACCGCGGCGATGCGCTTCGATGCCGCACTCTGGGTGGTCTCGCCGCGCGAGGGGATCGGCGCGGGCGGCCGGATGACATTTGCCGGAGCCGGCGGAGCCGACGTCGACTTCAGGACGAGATTGGTCATCGGGTCGGAAGTTTTAGAATCGGAAGTCCTGGAATCGGAAGTCTTGGAATCGGACCCCCTCGGTTCCGCTCTGGGTTCGGTGGGCTTCGCGGGCTCGGCGGGCTTCGCTTCCACAGGCGGGGGTTCAACGGGACGCGCAGCCGCCTCGACCGGCCGCGGACGCGGCAGCGGACTGGTGACGGCAGGCGCCGGCGGCGGCAGCGTCACGACCGAACCGAACATCGGTGATGGATGGCGGCCGGCCTGCAGGAACAGTGCATTGGTGATGATGGCAATGACGGCGCCGGCCGCGAGCACGCCGGCGACCGTGTCCTTCGGACTGTGCAACAGCACGCGCATCAGGACGCCGCGCTCTTCCTCGGCTTCGATCGCAACCGCCTGCGCGCCGCGACGGCGGCGGCGCGGCATCTCCTCATCATCGGCGACTTTTCTAGGCACTCTTCTTCACCTGTTGGGCTTGTTCCTGTAATCCGGATCGCAACGCGGGCTTCAGCGTCGCGATCTTGCCGGAAGGCTCCTGCACCGCCGGCGGCGCAAACGAGAGCGGCAGCGTCACGGTCACGGTGGTGCCTTCGCCAAGCTTGCTCTCTACACTCATCTCGCCCTGGTGCAAGCCGACCAGGCCCTTCACGATCGACAGTCCAAGTCCGGTGCCCTCATGGCGGCGCTGATAGGTCTTGCCGGCCTGGAAGAAAGGATTGCCGATCTGTTTGAGATCGTCGGCATCGATGCCGACACCGGTATCGGTGACATCAAGCATCAGCCGGGATCCCTCGACCGCAGCCGACACCGTGACGCTGCCGCCGCGCTCGGTGAACTTGATGGCGTTGGATACGAGATTGAGCGTGATCTGCTTGAAGGCGCGCGGATCGCCGTTCATCATGGGCAGATCCTCCGGCGCGCGGGTGATCAAGTCGACGCCGTTCTCCCGCGCCTTCAGCGCCAGCAGGTTGCAGCAGTTGAGCAGCGCCGGGCGCGGCGCGAAGGGCTCGGGCGCGATTTCGAAAGTGCCCGTTTCCATCTTGGACATATCGAGGATGCCGTTCACCACCGACAACAGGTGCTGGCCGGAATCACGGATGAGCTGCGCATACTCCTTGCGGCGCGCCGCATCGAGCATCAGCACATCTTCCTGGGCGATCATGTCGGAGAAGCCGATGATGGCATTCAGCGGCGTGCGCAATTCGTGGCTCATGGTGGCGAGGAACCGCGTCTTCGACGCGTCCGCCTGTTGGGCGGCGTTGCGCGCCTGCTCCAGCGCCTCCTGCTGCATCTTGCGATCGGTGACGTCGCGAATCACGGCAACGACTTCGCCCTCGCCAGCGACCTGATCGAGCGGCCGGCAGCGCATCTCGACCCAGATGAAATCCGCCGACTGCATCAAACCGCGCGGCGCCTCCCGCCGCAGGCGGAATTCGACGCTGCGTCCCTCGCCGCCCCGCGCTGCGTCCGACAGCGCAGTGAGATAGGCCGGACGATCGGCGACATGGACGCGATCGAACAGGCCGTGCCCCATCAGCCGCGGCGCCGGCACGCCGAGCATCGCTTCCGCCGCCGGCGAGATGAATTGCACCGCCCCGTTGCGGCTGTGGCGCGACAGCACGTCGCTCATATTGTGCGCCAGGAGGCGGTAGCGCTCTTCCTCGCGATAGAACAGCGCCACGCTGGTGCGCGCGAGCGACTCGGCGCCGAAGGCAAGGCCCGCGGCATAGAGCGTTGCTGAAACGACACCGAACCCGATCAAGGCGCCCTGCAATGGCGCGCTCAGATTTGACGGCGGCAGCAGGTGGAAATGACCGAGCACGATCAAGGCCGCCGCACATGACATCGCAAGCGCAAAAGCGAACGCCACCACGCGGCGCGAGGCCGCCAGCGCCGCCTCGATCGGAACGACGATGAGCCAGACCGCGGCAAAGGATGCGATCCCGCCGGTGGCCGCCGCCACAATCATGACGAAGCCTGCAAGCGCCAGCGACGACAGCACATGCGCGCCTTCATAGCGGCCAGTGCGCGACAGGAACCAGGACAACAGGATCGGCGCGATCAGCCAGGCGAAAGCGGCAACCTCGATCGCGGTCGGCGCGCCGCGCAGCGCCAGATAGACGGGAAATGCAGCGAACGCCGCCAGGCTACCGAGCAGGCGCGGCGCCATGAAGGCGCGATGCCGCGCCCGCGTCAACGCATCATATCTCGCCGACGGATGCAGCAGGGCATCGAGACAATCGCGGATAATACTCAAAACACTCACGGCTTTCGCGCTTTCCGATCCTGCGTCAAAGACGAGTCGGAACGCCCCCTTCATCTTGGACTCACCGTGTCAGAGTGAACTTAAGCGAACGCTAAGGCACAGCGCCCGGCCGCCGGACTCTGTGCCTTCGCACGGCTTTTGCACATCGCAACGGGCGCATTTGGCGCGGATGGTGAACGCGAGGTTTCCGCGATCGATAATCTTATGGTTTCGAAATGGTGGACGAGCGGGGCTCGCGCATCTTGCCGCAGCTCGCTGGCATCAATCGAAAATTTACACCGAATCGAGACGCGTGCGGATTTTGGCGCGCATTTTCCGCGAATTTTCGACGATTTAACTTCAAGGCAAACACTTGCGTTTTATTGACCGCTGCTAGTCACGTGCGAATTGCGGATCAACCGCAAACGAAGATGACGGGGTCGCGAGATGTTTTTCCTGCTGCGCATGGCATTCTGGCTCGGGCTCGTGCTCGTGCTGCTGCCAAGGGACAAAACACCTGAATCGGAAAAGCTGCCGCAGATCGGCGCCGCCGAAGCCGTGCAGGCGGCGACCGCTGCTGTCAGCGACATGGGCCAGTTCTGCAAGCGCCAGCCCGCAGCCTGCGAGGTCGGCGGCCAGGCTGCGACCGTGATCGGTCAGCGTGCCACCGACGGTGCAAGGAAAATCTATCAGATCATCATCGACAAGAAGTCGCCGGACCACACCGGCTCGATCGGCTCGCCTGGGGATGCCGAGGTCTCCCTGGTCGCGTCCCGCGACACCCTGACGGCCGACGACCAGGCCATCGAATGGCGGCCGCCGCCCGCGCCGTGACCGCAAAATAAGCCGGAACCGGCTGCATTTTCATCGCATTCGGCCGCCCGCGACCCTATATAACGATTGGAGTGATGGGACGCGGGTGATGATGACGATCGACGAAATCAGGGAGAATTTCTCGCTGCTCGACGAGTGGGACGACCGGTACCGGTACGTCATCGAACTCGGCCGCACGCTTGCACCGATGCCGGAGGAAGAGCATTCCGCAGTCAACAAGGTGCAGGGCTGCGCGAGCCAGGTCTGGCTCTCCAGGAAGATCGACCGCGCCGGCAACGGCGAGCCGCGGCTGCATTATCTCGGCGACAGCGACGCGCATATCGTGCGCGGGCTGATCGCGATCCTGCTGACGCTTTATTCGGACCGCACGCCCAAGGAAATCCTGGCGACGGATGCCGCCGCGATTTTCGATGAGTTCGGGTTCCGCGAGCACCTGACGCCACAGCGCTCCAACGGATTTCGCTCGATGATCGAGCGTATCCGCTCGGATGCCCGCGAGACGCTCGCAACCGCCGCTTCCTAGCTCGTGTATTTGACGCGTTTTATTCAGGCGAACCGGAATCCACTTCGCTCGAAAACGCTATGCTACTTCCGCTTCCGCTGCTGCTGGCCGAGGCCCATCTTCTTGGCGAGCTGTGAGCGCGCTACCGCATAGTTCGGCGCGACCATCGGATAGTCGGCCGGCAGCCCCCATTTCTCCCGGTATTGTTCCGGCGTCATGTTGTACTGCGTGCGCAGGTGGCGCTTCAGCGACTTGAATCGCTTGCCGTCTTCCAGGCAGACCAAATATTCTGACGTAACCGATTTCTTCACGGGCACCGCGGGCTTGGCCGGCTCGAGCGGCGCCTCGGTCCGTCCGCTGGCGACCCGCATCAGCGCGGCATGCACCTGGCTGATCAGGTTGGGGATATCCGAGGCCTGGGTCGGATTGTTGCTGAGATAGGCCGATACGATGTTGGCGGTCAGTTCGACAGGGCTTTTGCCGGTGGCATCGGTCATCGCGCAACCTTCTCTTGAGGCTTGGACGTTGGCAACGGGGCGGGACCGCGGACAATATCGGCGCTACGCCAATACATCAGCGGAGCCCCGCATTACTTGCTAATATGCGCGGACTACCAGGAATCTAGCAAGAACTACGCGGCTTTATTTTTCAAGACGCGCGATTGCAAGTATTTCCCGGTCTACGACGAACGCTGCTCGAGATGCGCCCGCAGCTCGTCGATGGAGGCGAAGCGCATCATGCCTTCCGGCATCTGCGCCTCGATCGAGCCGTCGGAATAGAGCGAATAGGCCATGCCGTCGACGACGCCCGATTTCAGCACCGTCACCGGCGGCTGCTCCTGCGGCTGCGGCGGACGACGGTCGGCCACCGGCGCGCTGGGGCTCTCGCCTGGGGTCAAGGGCGTGCGCGGCACGCGGCGCGGCGGAAGGTCGGAGGGCCGTTGCCGCTCCGGCCTCGGCCACGTGTCATCGAAGTTCCCCTGCTGCGACTCGCCCGATTCGGCGGCCGGCGCCAGTGGATTCGAACGCGGCTCCGGCGAGAGCATGTCGGGGGTCAAAGGCTCGCCTGAGCGCGCCGGGCCCCGTTCGCGCTCCTTGCGCGTGGAAGAGAACATCAGGTTGCGCCGCTTGGGACCTGCCGGGCCAACCTCCGACGGTTCCGCGCCTGGCGGAGTGACGGGCGGCACCTCGTTGCGGGCACGATCGCGCGCGGCGGCCTCGTGATACCAGGGCGGCGGGGTCGCACCAGCCGCCGCCGGTACCACCGGCTCGCCGTCCCCAGAACCTTCTGCCGCTGGTTGACCGCGCCTGAACGGGAATCCACCCTCGGACGCAGCCGCGGCACGCGGTGCAACGGGTGCGTCCGGCGGCAGCGAAAATTCGTGGGGCTCCTCTGCAGGCATCCCGGTACCCAGGCGCCGGGCGAGATTCCGCAGCTCCCGGACGTTGAGCCAAAGGCCGAACATGATCAGGCCGGTGCAGAAGCCGAATACACCGGAGAGGATCAGCGTGCTGCCGACGCTGAATTCCTTGTATTGAATGCCATAGCCGATCGCCAGCAGGCCTGCCAAAAGCAGGCCAAAACCCGCGACCAACATCCCGACCATCATCAAACTCACCCCCGAAAACCGCGCCAAATCTATGCGCCGGCCCCTTATTCCACGATACCGTCATATTATGTGCATCGCCAACCAACAATTCCGGAGACGGTTCCTATCCGGATCTTGAACAGGATTACCGCTCCGTTCGCTTCTCAGGGCAGCCGCCGGCAACGCGTCCCCCGTAGATCTACCGGCTACGAATTGATGCCAAATTGCTGCGACGCATCAGTAAATTACGCCACAATTCCCAATTACTCGTTAGTGGAACTGCGCTATATGGATGCCGGGGAATGAGGCCCTAAAGCGCCAGCAGGGCCGAGGGACGCCGGGTCACCAATAGCCATGTCATCCATTACGACTTCTGCCATCGAAACGCCCGCGCGGCGCTCGGTGGAAAAGACTTGCGATGATCTTGCGATCATCGTGCTAAGCGCGGTCGCCCTGATCGCAGGCCTCACGTTCCGCGATTACGGGCTGGGCTGGGACGATTATACCCACGCCGAATACGCCGACCTGCTGCTGCGCATGTATGGTTCCGGCTTCAAGGACACCGGCGCGCTGTCATTCGCCAATCTGTACATGTATGGCGGCGGTTTCGACATGGCCGCGGCGCTCCTGCACAAGGTCATCCCGCTCGAATTGTTCGAAACCCGCCGGCTGCTCGGCGCCGTCGTTGGCGTGATCGGGCTTGCGGTGAGCTGGCGGCTCGGCCGCCGCGTGGGCGGCCCGCTGGCCGGCCTTGCCGCGCTGCTGTTGCTCGCGCTGTGCCCGACCTTCTACGGTCATATGTTCATGAACCCGAAGGACGCGCCATTCGCGGTGGCGATGGTGATCCTGCTGATGGGCCTTGTGCGCCTTGCCGAGGAATATCCGGCTCCCTCGCCGCGCACCATCCTGATCGTCGGGTTTGGCGCCGGGCTTTCGCTCGGCTGCCGGGTTCTCGGCGGTCTGGCATTGATCTACGCTGCGGTGGGTTTCGTGCCGTTGCTGCTTGAAGAAGTCCGCAAGCAAGGCCCGCGCGAGGCGGCGTATCGCTTCGTCCATGTGGTCTACGTGCTGCTGCCCGGGCTGATCTTCGGCTATCTGGTGATGGGCCTGATCTGGCCGTGGTCGATCATGGAACCGGGCCACCCGCTCGAGGCCGTCACCTATTTCTCGCACTTCTTCGAGAAGCCCTGGAAGGAGATGTTCGACGGCGCGCTGGTCTCGGTGCCGGACATGCCGTGGTCCTATCTGCCGACGTTGTTCGCGCTGCAGCTTCCCGAGGTGCTGCTGGGCCTCCTGGTCGCAGCGGTTGTCATGAGCTTGATGTCGCTGTCGCGCGCCGACGTCGCCGCGCGGCGCAAGACCGTCCTGCTGATGCTGACGCTGGCGGCAACGCTGCCGCTGGTCATCGCAATGGTGAAGCGGCCGGCGCTTTATAACGGCATCCGCCATTTCATTTTCGTGATCCCGCCGATGGCGGTGCTGGCGGGCTTTGCCTTCGCCCGCACCATGGACTGGCTCGGCGAAAAGCGTCGGAGCTGGCAGCCGGTGGCGCTCGCCGTCTTCACCTTCGGCCTGCTGCTGCCGCTCAGCGAGATGATCCGGCTGCATCCTTACCAATATACCCACTTCAACCACATTGCCGGCACGGTCCGCGGTGCCGACGACCTGTTCATGCTCGACTACTGGGGCCTGGCCCTGAAGCAGGCTTCCGACGGCCTGCGCGAGCAATTGATCGAGCGGCAGGAAATTCCGCCGCTTAACGGAAAATGGAAGGTCGCCGTCTGCGGCCCGCAGCGCCCGGCGCAGGTTGCGCTCGGCCCGGACTTCACCATCGGCTGGGACAGCCAGTCCGCCGATTTCGCCATGACGCTCGCCGAGTTCTACTGCAAGGGCCTGACCGCGCCCGTGCTGGTCGAGATCAAGCGCGACGATGTCGTGTTCGCCCGCGTCTACGACATCCGCGGCCGCAGCATCTCGAGCCTGCTCGCGATCCCCGCCCCGTAATCTGGCTTTCGCCGGCACCGCATATCAGGCACCCCGAACCTGCCTTGCTGCCGGCTGGCGGCAAGGTTACGCTTCCCGTTGACAAATCGACACATGGGAGAAGCCGGTCATGTCGCCAGCGGAAGCTCGCTTGAAGGAAGTGCCGTCGGATATGACGGATGCCGAGTGGCAACAGCGCGTCAACCTCGCCGCCTGCTACCGCCTCGTGGCGCTGTACGGCTGGGACGATCTGGTCGACACCCACATCTCGGCGCGCGTGCCGGGGCCGGAGCATCATTTCCTGATCAATCCGTATGGCCTGATGTTCGAGGAGATCACGGCCTCCAGCCTGGTCAAGGTCGATCTCAACGGCAACCTGCTGTCCAAGACCGACTACAACATCAACCCCGCCGCCTTCACCATCCATTCCGCCATCCACGAGGTGCGCGAGGACGCCGGCTGCGTGCTCCATCTGCACACGCCTGACGGCACCGCGGTCTCGAGCTGCCCGGAAGGGCTGCTGCCGCTGAACCAGACCGCCCAGCTCGTCACCCATGATCTCGCCTATCACGACTATGAGGGCATCGCGCTCGATCATGACGAGCGCCCGCGGCTGCAGCGGGACATCGGCAACAGGAACCACATGCTGTTGCGCAACCACGGCACGCTGACGGTCGGCCGCTCCGTCGCCTCCGCCTTCGAGCGCATGTACCATTTGGAGAGGGCCTGCACCATGCAGGTGCGCACCCGCATGCAGGGCCCGACCGTCTACCCGGTCGAGCAGTCCGTGATCGACAAGAACACCACGCTGCTCTCCAATCCAGACCGCGCCGAACTGCGCTCGACGACGCTGGTGTGGCCACCCCTGCTCCGCAAGCTCGACCGCATCGACCCGAGCTTCCGCAATTGAATTTTCGGGATTTTGGTGTAAGGTTGCTTCCAAGAACCTCTGCACGACCGAATAAAAACGCCGCCCAATTCCGGGCGGCGTTTTAGCTTTTAAGGGTGATGCCGTAGGGTGGGCAAAGCGACTTCTTGCGCCGCCGTTCAAACGAACGCCGGCGGAAGCGTGCCCACCATCAGCACTCCGCTCGCAATGGTGGGCACGCTTCCGCCTGTGCTCGTTTATACATTGGCGCGTGTAGGCGCTTTGCCCACCCTACCGCCTACGCCGTGCTGAAACTATTTCTGCTCCGCAAGCGCGGCCAGGATGCGGGCCCAGGAGCGGATGCCCTTGTGGAAGCTCTTGAGGTCGTATTTCTCGTTCGGCGAATGGATATTGTCGTCGTCGAGCCCGAAGCCGACCAGAAGCGAATCGAGGCCGAGTGTGCGCTTGAAATCGGCGACGATCGGGATCGATGCGCCTGATCCCATGAGAACCGCTTCCTTGCCCCACTCTTCGGTCAGCGCGCGCCTGGCGGCGGCGAGCGGCTTCATGTTCCAGTCAAGCGCGATCGCGGGCGCGCTGGAATGGTCGCCGAACTCGACCGAACAATCGGCCGGGATCCGCGAGGTCACATAATCGCGGAACGCCTTTCGGATCTTGGCGGGATCCTGCCCTTCGACCAGGCGGAACGAGATCTTGGCCGAGGCAAGCGACGGGATCACCGTCTTCGAGCCTTCACCGATATAGCCGCCGACGATGCCATTGATGTCGCAGGTCGGGCGCGAGGAGATCTGCTCGATCAGGAGACGATCCTTCTCGCCGGCCGGCACCGAGAGCCCGATCGGCTTCAGGAAACTCTCGGGCGTCAGGTTGAGCTTCTTCCACTGCTCCAGGACATCCGCCGGCAGGTCCTTCACGCCATCGTAAAAGCCGGGAATGGTGATGCGGCCATTGTCGTCGAACAGCCCGCCGAGAATGCGGGTCAGCACGCGGATCGGATTCTGTGCGCCGCCGCCGAACACGCCGGAATGCAGATCGCGGTTGGCGGCCTTGATCTTGACCTCGTCATAGACCAGTCCGCGCAACGAAGTGGTGATCGCCGGCGTGTTCGGATCCCACATGCCGGTGTCGCAGACCAGCGCGAAATCGGCCTTGAACTCCGACTTGTTGGCTTCCAGGAAGGGCACGAAATTCTTCGAGCCGACTTCCTCCTCGCCCTCGATCAAGATGGTGATGTCGACCGGCAGCGAACCCGCCACCTGCTTCCAGGCGCGGCAGGCTTCGATGAAGGTCATCAACTGGCCCTTGTCGTCCTCCGCGCCGCGCGCAACGATGATCTTGCGGCCGTCGGCATGGTCGGTGACGACGGGCTCGAACGGCGGACGGTGCCAGAGATCGAGCGGATCGACCGGCTGCACGTCGTAGTGGCCGTAGAACAGCACATGCGGCCGGCCATCCGTGCTGCCATTGGCCTTGGCGACGATGGCCGGATGGCCCGCGGTCGGCCTGACCTCGGCCGCGAAGCCAAGCGTCGCGATATCCTTGGCGAGATGCTCGGCTGCCGCCTTGCAGTCAGCCGCAAAGGCCGGATCGGCCGAGATCGATTTGATCCGCAGCAGCGAGAACAGCCGCTCCAGGCTGTTGTCGAAATCGGCGTCGATGCGGTCGAGGACGGCTTGAAGCTTTGGACTGGACATCGCTGAATTCCCTAGCTGTGGGCGCTGTTGTCACCGAGTTTTAGCCCGCCTGCCGCCGGAGGCAAAGCGCCGGCGGCATCGGCCGCAGGCGAATGCCGCATATGCCAGACCAATCCACCCGCGAGCACGATGGTCGCCACGAGATTGTTACCGTAGGCCTGCACATCGATCGGAAACAGCGGCAGCGACAACAGGAGCAGGCAGCCGGCGACGGCCAGCAGGATCCACGTCCCGGTCCGGACCGCCGGCCGCGGATCAAAGGCGGCGCGGTGCATCAGGACCGTCATCGGGAAGAACAGCCAGAGGAAGTAGTATTGCCGCGCCAGTGGCGAGGCGACCGTCATCAGGCAGAACAGGATGCCGATCTCCTCCGCATCGGACTTTTCAGTCCGGCGCGACGCCGGCGGCATCACCGCGATGTAGCCGAGACCGAGCGCGAGCGAGATCGCCAGCACGATGAGGTTCGACGTCTTGAAGTCGAGATCGACGATGTTCATGTACCGCGCCGGCTTGGCCTTGAACGGATCGTCCTGGTTGTAGTTGACCGGACGCGTCAGCCGATGCGTCATCGCGATGATCGACTGGTTCACCCAGGACCAGTTCTGCTCGTCGCGTTGGCCGAAGCCCTTTTCCGAGCTCGAGCCGACCATGCCCTGATACCAGGTCTTCAATTCCGTGACGTTGTGCTGGAAGCCGCGGAACGGCGCCGGCAGCACGAACAAGAACACGGCGAGAAACACCAACGTACTCGCAACCGCCGTCCAGTGCCTGCGCCAGATCAGATAGGGCAATACTGCTATCGGAAACACCTTGATCGCGGTCGCCAGCGCAAACATGCTTCCCGCGAACCACGGCCGGCTCAGCCGCAACAGCCAGAATCCGTACAGCATCATCGCCAGCAGGATCAGGTTCGGCTGTCCGAGATCGAACATATCAAAGACAAATGTGAGCGTGACGATGCCCGGCAGCGCCTCCAATAGCCAACCCGGCTTGCGGCCCGATCCCGCCATCGCGTGCGACAACTGCGCCGTCATCCACCAGGCGACAATGTTGAGCAGGGAGAGCGCGAGATAGAGCGCAACCTTGCCGAAATAGCTGGGCGCGGCGAGCAGCACCGCCGGCAGCGGCGGGTAGATGAAATCAAAATAGGTATGGGGATCGGCGGGATAGAGATCCTTGCCCTGCAGCACCTGCTGCCCGGCCCAATACCACAACGGATAATCCTTGGTCTTGCCGTGCCCGAAAATCTCGGGAACGAGCACATCGGCGGTCAGCGCGATGCAGCCGAGGAAGAACAGGATGTCGAGCGGTGCCCGAAGCGATGGGTATCTCAGCACAAGCTCGTTCCAGACATCAGCAAGCCGTTGATCCTTTTCATTTCGTGATAACGCAGGGATTGCTTCGCGGAGCCTGTCATCCGGCGGCGCTTCGCGCCGACCGGGTGGCTCGCAATGACGGTGGTTGGAGCGGAGAGCAGTCCCCGTTCGTCATTGCGAGAAGCGGAGCGGACGAAGCAATCCATCCCTCGTCACAATCTGGTGTCGCAGCCGACACTACCGCCGCAACAAGCCGCCAAGCGCGCCGCGCACCAGTGCACGTCCGATCGAACCGCCGACCTGACCGCCGACCGATTTGCCGACGTCGGCCACGATGCCGCCGATCACCTTGTTGGTGACCGAGCGCGTGACGTTGCGCGCGATGACCTGGCCGGTCGACAGCCTGCCGCGCCTCACATTGGTGCCAAAGATCGTGGCGGCAATATCGCCGATCTGGCCGAGAATGCCACCGCCTCCGCCAGCTTCAGAGCCGTCCGCCGGCGGCGCCGTCCCCTCGATCCGCTTCTGCAGTATCTCGTAAGCGGATTCGGAATCGATCGCGGTATCGTATTTACCTTTGAACGGGCTTGCGTCGATGATCTTCTTGCGCTCCTCCGGCGTAACCGGCCCGATCCGTGCTGACGGCGGCCGGATCATCACGCGCTCGACCATCGACGGCGTACCGCTTCCTTCGAGGAAGGACACCAGCGCCTCGCCCTTGCCGAGTTCCATGATCACGCGGGCGGTATCGAGCTTCGGATTGGGCCGGAACGTTTGCGCGGCGGCCGCGACCGCCTTCTGGTCGCGCGGCGTGAAGGCACGCAACGCATGCTGCACGCGGTTGCCCAATTGCGCGAGCACCTTGTCCGGCACGTCGATCGGATTCTGGGTGACGAAGTAGACGCCGACGCCCTTGGAGCGGATCAGCCGCACCACCTGCTCGATCTTGTCCAGCAGCGCTTTCGGCGCATCGTTGAACAAGAGATGCGCCTCGTCGAAGAAGAACACCAGCTTCGGCTTCGGCAGGTCGCCGGCCTCCGGCAGTTCTTCGAACAATTCTGAAAGCATCCACAACAGGAAGGTTGCATAGAGCCGCGGGCTCTGCATCAACTTGTCGGCAGCGAGGATGTTGACGATGCCGCGGCCGTCGCTGTCGGTCTTCATGAAATCCTTCAGCGTCAAAGCCGGCTCGCCGAAGAATTTCGCGCCACCCTGATTTTCCAGCACCAGGAGCTGGCGCTGGATGGTCCCAACGGTCGCCTTGCTGACATTGCCGAAGCTCTGCGCTGCTTTGCGGAGCGGCTCCAGCGGATCTTCCTCATCATCGGCGGCTTTCTTGCCGCCAGACGGCACAATCGCATCCAGAAGCGCGCGCAGATCCTTCATGTCGATCAGTGCAAGTCCGTTCTCGTCGGCGACCCGGAACGCGACGTTGAGAACACCTTCCTGGACGTCGTTGAGATCAAGCATCCGTGACAGCAACAGCGGTCCCATCTCGGTGACGGTCGCGCGCACCGGATGCCCGTGCTCGCCGAACACATCCCAGAACACCGTCGAGAACTGGTCCGGCTGGAATTTCAGCCCCATCTCGCTGGCGCGCTTGACAATGAAGTCCTTGGCCTCGCCGACTTCAGCGATCCCGGACAGATCTCCCTTGATATCGGCGGCAAAGACCGGAACGCCAGCGCGCGCAAATCCTTCCGCCATCACCTGCAGTGTGACGGTCTTGCCAGTTCCCGTTGCGCCGGTAACAAGTCCGTGGCGATTGGCGAGCGCAAGTGTCAGCCACGCCGCTTGTTCGCCCTTACCGATAAAAATCTTCTCGTCCGTATCGGCAATCTTGTTGTCGGAAGTCGCCATCGCATCGCCTCTTCGCGCGTATCGGGAAGGCATCTTCGCCGAACACACCCATCATATTGCATCTTGCCCGTCGATTAAAACTGTCAAGCGCCGCCAGCGCTTTTTTGCCGCCCGGACGTCACACTTCTCATTTCTCTTTCGCTTGCGAGCCGTTCAAAAAACGATGACGCAACGCGATAGAACAGCGCGATTAGCATAGGTACTCTTGTATTACTGCAACACTTCGCCTGTGATGAGGACGAAAAGTGGGATCATCTGCGCTCGTCGCTTGTAATTCGCAACACAGGCGCTCAAGATCAATTCCCAAGCAAGGTCCGGCGGCAAGCCGGCAGAGGGCGGGGCAAGATGGACGAACTGGTTGGACGGCTGGCCGCCGAGGCCGGCATCGATAGCGCTGTCGCCGAAAAGACCGTCGGCATCGTTCTGGGTTTCCTCCGTCGGGAGGGGCCATCCAGCCAGGTTGAAGCGCTGATCGGCCAGATTCCAGGCGCGGAAGCGGCGATTGCGGCCGCGGACAACAGTGCAGGTCTCGTGCGATTGATGGGCGGCGGATTGATGGCTGTCGGCACCAGGCTGATGGCGCTCGGCCTCAGCATGAATGAGGTTCAGAAGATTGCGCGTGAACTTTTCCGGTTCGGGCGCGACAAACTCGGAGCGGATCAGATGGGCGAGATCGTCGCGGGGACGCCAGGACTCAGCCAATTTGCTTGAACGCACCCTCAGGTTGAGTCATTCAATACCAGACATCATGACATATCCACTTTCCGAGATCGATGGTCTGAGCGCCTATTGCGCCTCGAAATTGAAGGCTCAGGGCATTCGCACCACGGACGCGCTGCTCGAAGCCGCCCGCACCGTCAAGGGACGCAAGGTGCTCGCGGCCAAGACCGGCATCAGCGAACAACAATTGCTCGAATGGGCCAACGTCTCCGACTACATGCGCATTCCCGGGATGGGCAAGGCAAAGGTCGGCTTGGTCCGCGCCGCCGGCGTCACCACCGTTCGCGAACTCGCGCTGCGCAATCCGGCGCGGCTTGCACAGAACATGAAGGACGTGAACACCAAGCGTAAGCTCGTCCGCGTCCTGCCTTCGGAAAAATCGGTCGAGCTCCTGATCGAGCGCGCACGCAAATTGCCGCCCAAGATCACTTACTAGATCATGATCCGATTAGACGGAATCGGATTATGATCTCATCTCTTTGTTTGAGCATGATCTTTTCGGAAAACCGGTTTCCACTTTTCCGGATCATGCTCTAAGCTCGTTCGCTATTCCCAGCTTGACTCGCCGGTGCGGGACGCGCAAATCGACCGGCATGATTGCTGCGATGCAAAGGGACGTCCATTCCGGCGGGACTTCGGTACTGCCGGCGCTGCTATCCCGGCCCTACCCGGCCGTGATGGGCGTGCTCAACGTCACCCCGGATTCCTTTTCCGACGGCGGCAGGTTTACCGCGCCCGAACAGGCGCTGGCGCAGGCGCGCAAGATGGTCGCCGACGGCGCCGACATCATCGACATCGGCGCCGAATCCACCCGCCCCTACGGTTCCCAGCCGGTCTCGGTAGAAGAGGAGTTGCGGCGGTTGCAGCCCGTGCTGGCGGATGTCGTCTCGCTCGGCGTGCCCGTATCGATCGACAGCATGAAATCGGACGTCGTGGCCTGGGCGCTCGATCACGGCGCGCTCATCGCCAACGATGTCTGGGGCCTGCAGCGCGATGCCGGCATGGCGCCCTTGGTCGCGGCGCAGCACGTGCCTATCATCATCATGCATAACCGCGACCAGGCCGATCCCTCGATCGACATCATGAAGGATGTTTCGGCCTTCTTCGCCCGTTCGCTCGACATCGCCGCCAAGGCTGGCATTTCGGCCGACCAGATCGTGCTCGATCCCGGCATCGGCTTTGGCAAGACGCCGCAGCAGAGCATGATGGTGCTGGCGCGGCTCGCAGAGCTTCGCGCGTTCGGCCTGCCGCTTCTCGTCGGCGCCTCGCGCAAGCGCTTCATCAGCACCGTGACGCCGTCGGAGCCGCACCAGCGCATCGGCGGCTCGATCGCGGCGCATCTCATCGCTGCACAGAGCGGCGCGCAGATCATCCGCGCTCACGATGTCGCGGAAACAGTGCAGGCGTTGCGGGTGGCGGCAGCGATCAGGGAGCAGGAATGACCGATACGATCTTCATCACCGGCATCTTCATCCATGCCCGTCACGGCGTGATGGAACACGAGAGCGAAGTCGGGCAGCGCTTCGTCATCGATCTCGAACTCTCCGTCGACCTCTCCGAATCCTCGCGCACCGACAAGCTTGCCGACACCGTGTCCTATTCCAATGTGGTGGCGACCGCGACCGAGGCATTCAAGGATACCAATTACAAGCTCCTGGAGCGAGCCGCGGGCGCGGTGGCGGACGCGGTGCTGTCGACCTTCCCTCGCGTCAGCGCGGTCAAGGTCACCGTGCACAAGCCGCACGCGCCAATCGCCGCGATCTTCGAGGATGTCGGCGTGGTGCTGACGCGCACGCGGCAAACGGCCGCGCATGGCTAGCGCGCTGATTGCATTGGGCGGCAATCTCGGCGACGTCCGCGCGACGTTCAACAAGGCCATTCCGCAAGTTTGCGGCATGACGCAGGCCGCGCTGGTGGCCCGCTCGGCGGACTATGCCACGCCTCCCTGGGGCGACGAACAGCAACCAGGCTTCGTCAATGCCTGCATCGAGATCGAGACCAGCCTCGATCCCCACGCGCTCTTGTTCTGCCTGCAGAAGGTCGAGACCAAGTTCGGCCGCGACCGCTCCCCCGAACGCCGCTTCGGCCCGCGCACGCTCGATCTCGACCTGATCGCCTATGACGATGTCAGGATCGACCGGCCGGAATTGACGCTGCCGCACCCTCGCCTGTTCGAGCGCGCCTTCGTGCTGGTGCCGCTCGCGGAAATCGCGCCCGACCGTGTCATTGCGGGACGCAGGATCAGGGATGCGCTGGCGGCGGTTTCGACCGACGGTATCGTGCGGCTCCCGGATTTCGGTGAGTGACGCGTAGCCCGGGTGGAGCGGAACGCGCAACCCGGGATACCTGCATCAACGTTTGCGAGCGGCCCCGGGTTACGCTAGCCAGGCTGGGCAAGAATTTCGCGGATTTCGGGAAGTTGAGGTACGATTCGCGGATGGTGAATCGTCTTTACAAGAC
>NZ_JBEGDB010000076.1:0-30848 GCF_043638955.1 Bradyrhizobium sp. 31Argb
GCCGCCTGCATCAAAATCCCGCGCCAAGTCCCTTCAGTCTCCACTTGGTCGCCTGATCCCAATTCTTGCCCAGCCTGGCAGCGCAATCCGGGAAATGTTCGAGACACGGCGAGATGGACCCGGATTACGCTTCGCTTCATCCGGGCTACGGGGCTACGGCTTGTCGAGCATTTCCCTGATCCTTGCCGCGAGCACGGTCTGCGTCAGCGGCTTCTGCAACAGCGATACGTCGTCGTCGGGCCGATCCTGGTCGCCGACGGCGTTGCCCGCATAGCCGGTCATGAACAGCACCTTCAGGTTAGGCTGGATACGGTGCAGTTCGTCGGCCAGTTCGCGGCCGTTCAGGCCGGGCATGATGATGTCGGTGAGCAGCAGGTCGACATGGAACCGCCCGCTCTTGAACAGTGCCAGCGCGGCTGAGCCATTGGCGGCTTCACGGACTTTGTAGTTGAGGTCCTGCAGAGTCTCCACAAGGAAGGACCTCACGCTGTCTTCGTCCTCGACCACCAGGATCGTCTCGTTGCCGGCACTGCCGACCACCGGCGCGCTGTCCGCCTTGACCGGGTTGGCGGTTGTTAGAGGCGCCTGGTAGGCGGGCTTGAGATCGGGCGGCTCGCCCCGCGCATGGGTGAGGAGCTGCTGTGTCAATAGCGCCGCCCTCTGCGCGCTGGTCGAGGCATTGCCGATCACGCGCGCCAGCCGGTCGCGCTTGACGCCGCCGTCCGATTGCACGCTGCGCGCGGCGATTTCGAGGTTGCCGCTGATAACAGTCAAGAGATTGTTGAAATCGTGCACCACGCCGCCAGTCACCTGCTGCGACTGTCGCAGCAAGTCCTCGACCTCGCGGAGCTGCGACGGCGAGGGCAGCGCCAAGAGCTTCGGCAGCAGCGGCCACAGCATGGCGGCGGTGACGATGGACGCGGCCGCCGTCAACAATTTGACGATGCCCTCGATGCCGTAGATCGGCACCCAGAGCGTGACGATCGACAGCACGTGGGTGAAGCCGCAGAACAGGATGAAAAGCGCAAAAGCCCAGAAGACCCAGCCGAACGCGACGTCGCGCCGCTTCGACACGAAGATGGCGAGCGCCACGGGGATGGAGAAGTAGGCCGCCGCGATCACCGCATCAGAGATGACGTGGAGCCAGATCAGTCCAGGTTCCCACAGCAGGCAAATTCCGTGCGGGGAAAGCATTGACGAATCGAAGAGACGCTCCAGCATGACGGTCGTTCCACTGCCTTGAAGCAGATCGATGGACCTACCTTTGCATGCCAAAATCCATGAGGGGGTGGGGCACGTCAAGCCCGCCGCGACAGCTCAGATCCAGCCCCGGAACAGCATCAGGTGGTTGAACGTCGCCGTCGAGGTACCGATGAAGGCCGCCGAGATCGGCAGCATGACCGCAAAGCCCAGCGCGCCGATGGCGAGGAAGGCCCATAGCAGCCAGCGCGGAGTCCGGCCGCGGATCAGCGCGTAGACCAGGGCAAAGCTCGCGGTGGTCGCGGCCGGCAGGTAGTAATAGATGAAGCCGAGCGTGCGCGGCAGCAATGCCCAGGCGAGATAGGGACCAAAATAGAACGCCAGCACCAGGAACGCATCCGCCCGCCGCACCACGATCCAGTCGCGCAAGGCCACGGCGAGCGCGGCCAGCGCCGGCCACAGGATCAGGGGATTGCCGAGCAGCACCACTGCGGCGATACGGTCGTCACCGAGCTTGTCGAAGAGATACCAGACCGGGCGCACCAGGAACGGCCAGGACGGCCATGGGCTCATATAGGTGTGGCCGGCGATCGCGGTGGTGGTGTTGTCGGCAAAGATGCGGCGCTGCGCCTCCAGGATATCGGGAAACGAAAATCCGCAGAGCGGAACAAAGCTGGCGAGATAGACGATCGCGGGCAACAGCACGAAGCATGCGGCAAAGTGACGGGGACGAAAATCGGGCCAGAGGTCGGGCCGGTACCAGTCCTCCGGCTTGGGATCGGCGAACTGCGTGCGCCAGCCCTGCATCAGCCGAATCACGGCGACGATCGCGATGCAGATTGCGAGCACGAACAGGCCGCTCCATTTGCAGGCGGCAGAGAGGCCGGATGCGATCCCGGCAAGCGCAAAGTAAAGCTGCGGCCGCGCCCGCCTGAAGCCGTAGGTGAACGCCGCGATCGCGAACAGGCTGAAGGCGAGCGCGAAAATATCGAGCATCGCGATCCGCGACTGCACGAACAGCATCTGGTTGAATGCCGCGATTAGCATTGCCGCGATCGCCGATGACTGCCGGGTGAACAGCGCCAGTCCGCCGAGATAGACCGCGACCAGCGCCAGCGCTCCGAACAGTGCGGCGGGATAGCGCCAGCCGAATGGATTGTCGCCGAAAATCCTGATCGACAGCGCGATGAGCTGCTTGGCGAGCGGCGGATGCATCGGGTTGAGCATCGGCTCTCGCATCACCGGCTCCAGCATCTGCCGCGCCGCCGGCACGTAATGCACCTCGTCGAAGTAGAATTTTTCCGGCGCGGTCACGCCGATCAGGAGCAGGAGATGCGCGACGATAAAGATGCTTGCCGCGGTGAGAACAGTGCGCGCGAATGGAACGGAAGGTGATTCAGGCACGATATCTTCGGCGATCGCGGTGCAGCAAGAAAGCCAATTGTGAGCGCCGCCGATTTTTCTGTCCACCGCATTGAACTATTTCGCGTCGACCGTCACCAGAAATCGACGTCGTAGGACTGAGACGCGTAGGCTGGGCAAAGCGACTTGTCCGCCGTAGCTCGAAGAGAAGGCGGAAGCGTGCCCACCATCACGAGTAGAGTGCTGAGGGTGGGCACGGCGCGAAGAGCGCCTTTGCCCACCCTACGCATTTGCGCTGGTGTCACGCCGCGGACTTGCCCTCATACGCGCGGCGCAGGCCTTCGATATCCAGCTTAACCATGCCGAGCAAGGCCTGCATCGCGCGCTGTGCGCCGGCCTTGTCGGGGCCGCCGATATATTTGGGCAGGACGTTCGGCACGATCTGCCAGGAGACGCCGAAGCGG
The DNA here is from genome assembly GCF_043638955.1 of Bradyrhizobium sp. 31Argb. Lineage (NCBI taxonomy): Bacteria > Pseudomonadati > Pseudomonadota > Alphaproteobacteria > Hyphomicrobiales > Nitrobacteraceae > Bradyrhizobium > Bradyrhizobium sp. 31Argb. Next base: position 3,027 of record NZ_JBEGDB010000076.1, read on the forward strand.
TCCTTCAGCCAGCCGCATTGCTCGGCCTTGCCGCCATTGGCGAGCAGCGCGTCCCAGAGCCGGTCGACTTCGGCCTGGTCGGCGCAGTCGATCACGAAAGAGACGGCGTGCGTATATTCCATTCGCATCCCGCCGGTCAGCGCCATGAAGCGCTGACCGGCCAATGTGAACTCCACCAACAGCACTGTACCGGCTTTGCCGGCGGGACCATCGATGATGTCCTTCTGGACTGTGTCGATCTGGGAATCCGGCAACAGCGAAACGTAGAGCTTGGCGGCTTCCTCGGCTTCGCCGTCGAACCACAGGCAAGGGGTAATCTTGGACATGAGAAACTCCTTTACGTGATCGACGATCAAGCGCCGGCGGTTGCGGCCTTGGTGGCCGCCTCGACATCCATCCACATCACTTCCCAGATGTGACCGTCCAGATCCTCGAAGCTGCGGCCGTACATGAAGCCGAAATCCTGCTTCGGCCCGGGGTCGGCACTGCCGCCGGCGCCGGTGGCCTTGCCGACGATGTCGTCGACGGCGTCGCGGCTGTCGGCCGAGAGGCAGATCAGGACCTCGCTCGATGTTTTTGCGTCTGCGATCTTCTTGGGCGTGAATTGCCGGAACTTGTCATGCGTGAGTAGCATGACGTGAATGGTGTCGGAGAACACCATGCAGGAAGCGGTATCGTCGGAGAATTGCGGATTCTTGGCCGCGCCGATCGCCTGATAAAAGGCGGTCGCGCGGGCGAGGTCAGTGACCGGCAGGTTCACGAAGATCATTTTGGACATCAAGGGCTCCTTTGCATGGGGTCCGGCCCAAGGACGGATGGGCGGGCGCGAGTCCGACAAGGGGGGTGAAGAAATTTTTGCGGTGGGAACCCAAGCGCCCTTACGTCGCGATCGGCGTCGGCATGGTCAGGAACGACCGCGTCACGTGCCAGAACAATTGCCGGTTGATCGCGAGCACCACCGAATGGGCTGTGCCGGGGAGGATGACGAACTGGCGGTCGCCGTTCGGCAGCCGGTTGAAGAACTCCTCGAGATCGGCGACCGTCGCAATGCCGTCATGTTCGCCGCGAATCAGGAGCACCGGCGCCAGCACCTTTTCGGGATGCACCACCGGCAGATTGGCGGTCATGTCGAGATAGGTGCCGGTCGGGATCTGGTCGCCGAACTGCAATTCCGCATCCGCCAGCGCTTCCATCACGGCGGGGTCGGAGGTGCCGGGCTTGTCGCGGGTCGCGATCGAGCGGATCATGTCGCGGTCGCGCTTGCGCATGTTGTGCGAACGGTAATAGTCAAGCTGCTCGGCGCGCTTTGCCAGCGTCGGCGATCCCTCGCCCTTGTAAGTGAATGCCGTGAACACCAGGCGATCGATCCGCTCGGGCGCGGCCATGGCGTAGGCGCCGGCGCGCAGCGCGCCTGAGGACTCGCCGACGAAATGATACTTCTGCCGGCCGGTCGCACCGGCGATGACCTCGACCGCGGCTTTCAGGTCCTCGACGCCGCTGGCGATATCGGAATTGCCCGACGTGCGGCCCGACTTGCCGTAATTCTCGTGGTCCATGGTCCAGCAGTCGAACCCATAGCGGGCGAATTCATTCATCACGGAATATTCGCCCTTGCCGGGCACGCTGACGTCGAACACCCGCGAGGTCACCGACGAGCCGTGAACGAAGAACACCACCGGCCGTGACGGCTCCCCGGCCTTCGGGGCGCCGATCCGCTTGCGGTACATCCAAAGCGGGACATCGCCCTTCTTCGCCCAGTATTCGCTGCTCCAGATCTCCTCGCCTCGCGGCGGAACCGGCGTCTCGGCCCGCATCGGCGACGCGCCGATTGTGCCGACGGCCATACCGGCGCCGATACCCTTGATGACCGTGCGCCGTGGGACCGTGTGTTCGGAACGCGCCATCGCTTGTCTCCCCGGTGGTTTCGGATTCTCTGTCCGATCGTTGGTCACGACTTTAGCAGCGTTGGCGCGACGTTGCGAGAGAGCTGGAAATGATCGCGCCGTCCCCGCGCGTTGCAAAACCCGGCGCACGCGTTTGTGAACATTGCCGCGGGAAGAAGTCGCGGACGCTTTGCAAAACTGAGCCTAGTCTTTGCTGCCGCGAGACCGGAGAAAATCCGGCGCAATCCAGGGAGCACTTCATGAGCAGCAACCTCACCCAAGAAGAACTTGCAGCTTTGATGCCGTCGGAACTTTGCCAATACCCGACACCGATCCCGACCCAGATCGTTTCCAGCGACGAGTTCTATCCCGACCCGCAGAACGAACGGCAGCGCGAGGTCGAGGCGCGGCTGCTCGCGATGGCCGACGAGATCGGCGCCAAGCAAGGCATGGACCGCCGGAGATTCTTCCAGACCGCAGCCGGCATGGCGGCCTCCTTCGTGGCGATGAACGAGGTCTATGGACCGCTGTTCGCGGTGAGCAAGGCCGAAGCCGCAACGCCTGCGATAGCGCAGGAGCGCGCGGACGCGCTGAAAGACCAGTTCATCATGGACATGCACACGCATTTCCTGCGCGACGACACCCGCATCATGGGCTTTGTCGAGATGCGCAAGGCGGTCGGCAAGGCGGGTTGGAACAAGCAGCTCAGCGAGCACGAGCAGACCATCGAGGATCTGAAGTTCAACAACTACAAGAAGGAGATGTTTCTCGACTCTGACACCAAGATCGCGCTGATCTCGTCGGCGCCCTCCGACATCGAGCAGGACTGGTTCCTGACCAACGAGCAGATGGCGGACGCTCGCAAGAAGATCAACGACGAGGCCGGCACGCGGCGGGTGTTCTGTCACGCGATCTTCACGCCCGGCCAGCCCGGCTGGCTCGACAAGCTCGACGCGGCGTTGGCGCTGAAACCGGAGTCCTGCAAGGGCTACACGATCGGCGACAACACCCACAAGGAGATCAGCCGTTATCCGTGGCGAATGGACGACGAGAAGGTCGCCTACAAGGGTTACGAGAAAATGGTGAAGGCGGGCATCAAGAATGTCTGCGTGCACAAGGGACTGTTCCCGCCGGGCATCGAGAAGCAATACCCGAACCTGCGCGGCTTCGCCGACGTCGCCGATGTCGGGCAAGCCGCGAAGGACTGGCCGCAGCTCAACTTCATCATCTATCACTCCGCCTACCGCCATGTCGGCGGCGACCCCAAGGTGGCGCTCGCCGAGTTCGAGCGCACCGGCCGCATCGCCTGGACCTCTGACCTTGCGGACATCCCGGCGCAGTATGGCGTCAACAATGTCTATGGCGACGTCGGGCAGTTGTTTGCCACCACGCTGGTGGCCGAGCCGAATGTCTGCGCCGCGCTGATGGGCACGCTGATCAAGGGTCTCGGCGTCGACCACGTCTGCTGGGGCTCGGACTCGCTCTGGACCGGCGCGCCGCAATGGCAGATCGAGGGCCTCAGAAGGCTCGAGATCCCCGAGGCGATGCAGAAGAAATTCGGCTATGCGCCGCTCGGTCCTGCAGACGGACCGGTGAAGCGCGCGATCTTCGGCGACAACAATGCGAGGCTCTACGACATCCAGCCCAAGCGCGCGATGCTGGAATTGAAGGGCGACCGCTTCGCGATGATGCGAGCCGAGTACGAGAAGGCCGGGCCGGAGCCATCGAACATGCGCTACGGCTACGTGGTGCCAAATGGGACGATTGACCACCGCGTTTTTGCGTGAGCTTTGCGGATCGGCAGCGCCGCGTAACGTTGTGCTGCGCTGCCGATCCGGCGCCTATTCGGTAGGCATCTCCGCCTCGCCTTTTCTGTTTGCACGGTAGTCTTGCATCACGCTTGCGTCATGGGCGCAGAAATCCCACCCCTGGTTTTTGACATTCAGGAAAAGGCGGCTTTACGAATAGAGGCAGCGGCTGCGTTACAATAACTGGAGCCTTCAGCCATGGAGTCTGCTGTTCGATTGCCGCCCAACTCGACCAACGACGGCGAAGAGAGCGTCACGGATGACGCCGCCCTTCTTAAGCGTCTTTCCAGCATCGTCGGAAGGTCCCATTTGCTGACCGGCATGGAGAGCACCCGCAGATTTTGCACCGGCTTCCGTTTCGGGCATGGTCAGGTCGTCGCAGTGGTCCGTCCCGGCACCCTCGTCGAGCAGTGGCGGGTGTTGAAGGCCTGCGTCGCCGCCAACAAGATCGTGATCATGCAGGCCGCCAATACCGGTCTTACCGGCGGCTCCACGCCCGACGGCAACGACTATGACCGTGGCATCGTATTGATCAGCACCATGCGGATCGCCGGCATCCACCTCATCAACGACGGCAAGCAGGTGGTGTGCCTGCCGGGCACGACGCTCTATCAGCTCGAGGACCGGCTCCGGCCGCTGGGGCGGGAGCCTCATTCCGTGATCGGCTCGTCCTGCATCGGCGCCTCCGTGTTCGGCGGCATCTGCAACAATTCAGGCGGTGCCCTGATCCACCGCGGCCCCGCCTTCACACAACTCGCCCTGTTCGCCCGGATGGACGAAGCTGGCGACGTTCACCTTGTCAACCATCTCGGCATCAACCTCGGCAATGATCCCGAAGCGATGCTGGAAAGGCTCGAAAGCGGAGCCTTCACCGAGGCCGACGTCGCGAACGATTCGGACCGGCTCGCATCCGACCATGACTATGCGACTCATGTCCGCGACATCGATGCGCCGACCGCCGCCCGCTTCAACGCCGATCCGCACCGGCTGTTCGAGGCGTCAGGCAGCGCCGGCAAGGTCATGCTGATGGCGGTGCGGCTCGATACCTTCGCCAAGACCGCGCGAACCGGTGCCTTCTATATCGGCTCCAACGATCCTTCCGAACTCGAGACGATCCGCCGGCACGTCCTGGCCAGCTTCAAGTCGTTGCCGATCTCCGGCGAATATCTGCACCGCACGGCCTTCGACATTGCGGAAAAATACGGCAAGGACACGTTTCTGGCGATCCACTATCTCGGCACTGCCTGGCTGCCGATGCTGTTCGCAATCAAGGGACGCTTTGACGGCATTTGCGAGCGCCTGGCTTTCCTGCCGGGACACCTCAGCGACAGGATCATGCAATTTGCGAGCTCGCTGTTTCCGCGTCACCTGCCGAAGCGAATGATGGACTATCGCGACCGCTTCGAACATCACCTGATCCTGCAGATGGGCGATGACGGCATCGAGGAAGCCGAGCAATATCTGACGTCGATGTTTCCCTCAGAGAACGGCGACTTCTTCACCTGCACCAAGGACGAAGGCGCCAAGGCGATGCTCCACCGCTTCGCCGCTGCGGGCGCTGCGGTGCGCTATCGCGCCGTCCACGCCCGCGAGGTCGAAGACATTGTCGCCCTTGATGTCGCGCTGCGCCGCAATGATGAGCAGTGGTGCGAAAGCCTGCCGCCCGACATCGATGCAAAGCTTATGCACAAGCTCTATTACGGCCACTTCTTCTGCCACGTCTTCCACCAGGACTACATCGTGGCGAAAGGACATGACTGTCTGGCGATCGAGGAGCAGATGTGGAAACTGCTCGATCAGCGCGGTGCCGAATATCCAGCCGAGCATAATGTCGGCCATCTCTATCATGCGAAGCCTGCGCTGGTCGAACACTACAAGGCGCTGGACCCCTGCAATGCCTTCAACCCCGGGATCGGGCGAACCACCAAGTGCCTGCACTGGAAGATCGGGCTTGAAGCAGGGTCGACCCAGGCCCCGAAGATCAGCGCTTCCTGGACTTCCTGAACCGACCGCGACGTCGACAACGACGGAAGCATCTTTCGAAGCACATCGTCCAGCCATGATCGTCACATGACCGACGCGTCCTTGATCTCGGGTTTTGCAGCACTGGCCGGTGCCGCCATCGGAGGCCTGACCTCGGCAACGGCGGCGTGGTTCACCCAGCGCACCATGGCGCATTCACAATGGTCTGCCGGCGAAAATCTGCGCCGGCAGGACATCTATCGCGAATTCATCGAGATCGCATCGAAATGCTACATCGACGCGCTCCAGCATTTCAGATCTGGTCGGGATTTATGCCAAGATCTCGCGGATGCGGGTCTTGTCATCCGCCGGGATCGTCGACGAGGCCGAACGGGTTGCGCAGAGAATCCTCGATACCTACACCGAAGCCCGACAAGACCTTCGTCGAACTGCGAGGCATGGCCGAAGACCATGCCATCGACCTTCTGCATGGCTTCAGCAAGGCCTGCCGGCTGGAGTACGAGCAGTATCGCTCGCGGCAATTCTAACGCCATCATCGCCGCGAGCGTCCTAATAATGACATCGCGGCTTCGCCGTCATTTCTTCTCATCGGGATGGCGGTGGACGGGATCGACCCACAGCACCGTCTCCGGCTTCTCCACCGGCTCGATGTCGAGATTGATCGCGACCGCCTCGCCGTCGCTGCGGACCAGCACGCATTCGAGCACTTCGTCCGGGCTGGCGTTGATCTCCTGATGCGGCACATAGGGCGGCACGAAGATGAAATCGCCGGGGCCGGCTTCGGCCGTGAATTGCAGATGCTCGCCCCAGCGCATCCGCGCCTTGCCCTTCACGACATAGATGATGCTTTCGAGATGGCCGTGATGATGCGCGCCGGTCTTGGCGTCAGGCTTGATGGTCACGGTGCCGGCCCACAGCTTCTGCGCGCCGACGCGGGCAAAGTTGATCGCGGCCTTGCGGTCCATGCCGGCCGTCGACGGCACGTTCGGATCGAGCTGGTTGCCGGGAATAACGCGGACGCCGTCGTGCTTCCAGCGTTCGTCATGGTCGTGGGAATGGGAGTGATCGTGGGTACCGCTCATCTCTGCTGCCTTCAAAAAGACTGTCGCGGTAACGCTACAGAAACTCGCGGTCATAGGCCAGACGAAACAGATGCTCTACTCGCTTCTGCCCGTCATGACCGGCTTTGTCCCGGCCATGACGGAGAGAGCTGGGCCTCTACTTCACGGCCAGCAATTCGACGTCGAACATCAGCGTCGCATTCGGCGGGATCACGCCGCCGGCGCCGCGCGCGCCATAGCCCAGATTGGGCGGGATGATGAGGGTGCGCTTCCCGCCGACCTTCATCGTACCGACGCCCTCGTCCCAGCCGGTGATCACCTTGCGCTGGCCGATCGGAAATTCGAACGGCTCGTTGCGATCCACCGACGAGTCGAATTTCTTGCCCTTCTGGCCGTTCTCGTAGAGCCAGCCGGTGTAATGCATGACACAGATCTGGCCGGGCTTCGGTGAAGGACCGGTGCCGACCACGGTGTCGATGATTTGCAATCCTGATGGTGTCGTCACGGCTTTTCCTGCTGGTTGGGCCGATGCCATCTTCGACATGGCCGGAACGGAGATCGCGGCCGCGGCGGCAGCGATGGTCTTGACGACGGTGCGTCGAGTGAAGTTCATGTTACCACCTTTCGGATTGGCGCCCAGCATCAATAGCCGAGCGCGCAGCCGTCCTTGCGCGGATCGGAACCGCCCGTCAACGTACCCTTGTCCCAGTCGATCCAGATCGCCTGCCCGCCGCCGAGCGGAGCAACCACGCTGGTGGTCTTGTGCCCGATCTTCTTCAGACCCTCGACGATGGCGGCCGGCACGCTGTCTTCGAGCTGATAGACGCCCTCGTAATGCAGGCCGCGCGGCATGTCGATCGCTTCCTGCACGTCGCAGCCATAGTCGAGGATGTTGGTCAGCACACGGGTCTGGCCGACCGGCTGGTACTGCCCGCCCATCACGCCGAACGGCATGATCGCGCGGCCGTTCTTGGTCGCAAGGCTCGGGATGATCGTGTGGAGGGGACGCTTGCCCGGCGCGATGCAGTTGGGATGGCCGGGCTGGATGCGGAAGCCGCCGGCGCGGTTCTGCAAGAGGATGCCGGTCTTGTTGGAGACGATCGCCGAGCCGAAGGAATGCGCGATCGAGTTGATGAAGGAGCAGACGTTGCGGTCCTTGTCGACCACGGTGATGTAGACCGTCGACGGATTCATCGGCGGCGCGACGTTCGGCAGCTCGAGCAGCCGATCCATCCGGATGTTCTTGATGTATTCGTCGGCGAATTCCTTGGCCAGGATGCCGGCGACATCGACATGGACGTGCCGGGGATCGCCGATGTACTGCTCGCGCATCATGTAGGCGATGCGCGCGGCCTCCGCCTCGAGATGGAAACGCTCGACGCTGAGCGCGGGGAATTTCGTGAGATCGAAACGCGAGAGGATGTTGAGCATCACCAGCATCGTGATGCCCGGGCCGTTCGGCGGACACTGCCAGACGTCGTGGCCCTTGTAGATGGTGCCGATCGGCGCGGTGACCTCGGTCGAATGGTCAGCGAAATCGTCCAGCGTGTGCAGGCCGCCGATGCTGCGCAGCGTCGCGACCATGTCCTCGGCGATCTCACCGGTGTAGAAAGCCTTCGGACCGTCCTTCGCGATCGCGCGCAGCGTCTTGCCGAGCTCGGGCTGGCGGATCACGTCGCCGGCGACTGCGGGCTTGCCGTGCGGCAGCAGGTAGCGCTCGGTGTTGGTGCCGTTCTTCAGCTTCTCGAACTGGTTCTTCCAGTCGAAGGCGATGCGGGGCGCGACGACATACCCCTCTTCCGCGGCCTTGATCGCCGGCTGCAGCAGCTTGTCGAGGCCGAACTTGCCGTGATCATTGAGGATCGTCTGCCAGGCGTCGACAGCGCCGGGAATGCTCACCGCATGCGCCGAAGTGAGCGGCACCGAATGGATCTTGCGCTCGAGATACCATTCTGCGGTCGCCGCCATCGGCGCGCGGCCGGAACCGTTATAGGCCGTAATCTTGCCCTCGCCTCTCGGCTGCACCAGCGCAAAGCAGTCCCCGCCGATGCCGGTCGATTGCGGCTCGATCACCGCAAGCAGCGCCGATGCGGCGATCGCCGCATCCACTGCCGTGCCGCCCTCTCGCATCACGTCGATCGCCGCCAGCGCGGCCTCCGGATGCGACGTCGCCACCATTCCGTTGAGGGAGTGGACGGTGGAGCGGCCGGCGAAATGGAAGTTTCTCATTAAAGGTAGCTCGCTTGGTTGTTCTGCATTGGAGTTCCCGGCGGGGCGGGAGCTACATGACATATTCGTGCCGTTCTCGGCAATGGCTGGCATGCCAGAGCTGCGTTGCGCCGGGAAATCCGACTAAGGGTTTTCGCTGGCCCAACCGCCTGATAAATCCGCGCCATGCCGCTGAAAGTCGCCGCCTTCTACCAATTCGCCAGCCTGCCCGATTACCGGGAGCTGCGCGATCCCTTTCGCGCAATCTCTGCGGGTCTCGGGTTGAGGGGCAGCATCCTGCTGGCGAGCGAGGGCGTCAATGGCACGATCGCGGGACGCGCTGAGGCGATCGACGCCTTTATTGCGGAACTGGGGCACGGCGCGCTGTTCGGCGGCCGGCTTGACAGGCTGGAGCTGAAATTCTCAGCGGCCGCCGAGATGCCGTTCCAGCGAATGAAGGTGCGGCTGAAGAAGGAGATCGTCACGCTCGGCGATGCCTCCGTCGATCCGACGCGGCAGGTCGGGATCTATGTCGACCCGGCCGAATGGAATGCGCTGATCGCGGATCCCGACACGCTTGTGATCGACACCCGCAACGCCTTCGAGGTCGCGCTGGGCACGTTCGAGGGCGCGGTCGACCCCGGCATCAAGAGTTTCGGACAGTTCAAGGACTTTGCCGCGCGCGAGCTCGATCCGGCCAGGCACAGGAAGATCGCGATGTTCTGCACCGGCGGCATCCGCTGCGAAAAGGCGAGCAGCTTTTTGCTCGCGCACGGGTTCGGTGAAGTGTACCACCTCAAGGGCGGCATCCTGAAATATCTGGAAGAGATGCCGAAGCAGGAGAGCCGCTGGCGCGGTGAATGTTTCGTATTCGACGAACGGGTCGCGCTCGGCCACGGCTTGCGCGAGCGCGGAAAAGAGACCGCCCATGACTGACGCGAAGACGACTGATATGAAGACACTCGCCGAGCGCATCGATGCGCTGGAAACGCGGATCGCCTATCAGGACGACACGATCGAGACGCTGAACGAGACCATCACCGCGCAATGGAAGCAGATCGATGCGCTGACGCGGCAGGTGGCAGAATTGCGCGAGCAGTTGCAGGAAGCCGAAAGCAATACGGCCGCCCCGATCAACGAGCGGCCGCCGCATTATTGAAATGTGGCCGTCGTGCCGGGCTTGACCCGGGACCCATAACCACCGGTGCTCGAAGAAAACTCAGGACGCCGTTCCGAGTTCAATACTAGATCCTGTGGTTATGGGTCCTCGCTTTCGCGAGGACGACGGAGGCTCGTTCGCGAGGACGACAGCTAGCGGAACACCGCCTTCACTTTTTCCCAGAGCGACGGGTCTTCGCTCTCGCCATCGTGCTTGGTCGGCGAGGGCTGGGCCGCGCTCACGGGGTCAGACGCCGGGAAGGTGTGTTTCAGGCCGGCCTCGAGCTTCTCGTGCGTCTCGCGATCGGCAGCAAGCGCCTCGCGCGGGTCATCGGCATGCTTGTCATGCGGCGCCGGATTGAATTTCTCAGCCATATGCTCCCTCCATTTGCGCCCAATCAACGCACCGTGCTCTCCGGGAGTTCCAGATCTGCCTTGGCCGGAAGCGACGCGCCGTGTATCAGAAGCGTCAAAATGTCAGCCGTTTCAGCAGGAACCTTTCTTGTCCCAAGATTCCCAAGCTTCTTCCAAGCCGCTCCTTGATGTGCTTGCCGGCAAGCGCCAGCCGGTCCCGCCGATCTGGATGATGCGGCAGGCCGGCCGCTATCTGCCCGAATATCGCGAGTTGCGGGCCAAGGCCGGCAGCTTCCTCGATCTCTGCTTCACGCCGGACTATGCCGCCGAAGTCACGCTGCAGCCGATCCGCCGCTTCAACTTCGATGCGGCCATCATCTTCTCCGACATCCTCGTCATTCCCTATGCGCTGGGACGTTCGGTGCGGTTCGAGGCCGGCGAAGGCCCGCGGCTCGATCCGCTCGATACGCCGGAAAAAGTGAAGACGCTAGCGACGCATGCGGACTTCACGAAGCTCGAGCCGGTCTATGAAGCGCTGCGTCGCGTGCGGCGCGAGCTCGACGACAGGATCGCGCTGATCGGCTTCTGCGGCGCGCCATGGACGGTCGCGACCTATATGGTCGCAGGCCAGGGCACGCCCGATCAGGCACCGGCGCGGATGATGGCCTATCGGCACCCGCAAGCGTTTGCCGCCATTGTTGACGTGCTGGTGGAGAATTCGATCCACTATCTCGTCGGTCAGTTGAAAGCCGGCGCCGACTGTCTGCAGTTGTTCGACACCTGGGCCGGAGTGTTGCCGCCGCGCGAATTCGAACGCTGGTCGATCGAGCCGGCGCGCCGCATCGTCGAGGGCGTCCGTAGGCAGGTGCCTGACGCCAAGATCATCGGCTTTCCCCGTGGCGCTGCCGGCATGCTTCCCGCCTATGTGGAAGCAACCGGCGTCAACGCCGTCAGCATCGACTGGACCGCGGAGCCGGCGATGATCCGCGAACGCGTGCAGAGCCGCGCCGCGGTGCAGGGCAATCTCGATCCGCTCGCGCTGATCGCCGGCGGCGACGCGCTCGATCGCTCAATCGACGATGTGCTGGCGAATTACGGCAAGGGCCGGCTGATCTTCAACCTCGGCCACGGCATCCAGCCGGAGACACCGATCGCCCATGTCGAGCAGATGGTGCAGCGGGTGCGGGCGTTTAGAGACTGAACTCCCCTCCCACCGTCATGCGCCGCCACCGGGTCTCGCCTTCGGCGAGCCCGATGACAGGCTCCGACGGGGCATCCAGTAAGCGCCAGCACTCATTACAACCGAGAGGCCTGCGTGTACTGGATCATCCGCCTTCGCGGATGATGACAGCGGAATTTCTGGATGCGTCAGCCCGTAGCCCGGATGGAGCGAAGCGTAATCCGGGGTTCGGCGCCGCAATGAAGAGTCCCGGATTGCGCTTCGCTCCATCCGGGCTACGCAAAACTAACGCGCATCCTCCAAAATCATGTCGGACGCCTTCTCCGCGATCATGATCGTCGGCGCGTTGGTGTTACCCGACATCAGGTCGGGCATGATCGAGGCGTCGACCACGCGCAAACCTTCGATGCCGCGCACTTTGAGCCGCTGGTCGACGACGGCCAGCGCATCGTTGCCCATGCGGCAGGTCGAGGTCGGGTGATAGACGGTTGAGCCGGTGCGGCGGCAGAAATCGAGCAGATCCTCGTCTTCGGGCCCGGCTCGATCTCTTCCGCACAATAGGCCTTCAGCGCCGGTGCAGCGAGGATCTTGCGCAGGATGCGGAGGCCGTCGATGAAGGCGCGGCGGTCGGTCTCGGTCGAAAGATAATTGATGCGGATTTCCGGCGGCACTGATGGGTCCGCGCTTTTGATGCGAAGCGAGCCGCGGCTTTCGGGACGGAGCTGGCAGACGGAGGCGGTGAAGCCCGAAAACGTGTGCAGGTTCTCGCCCATCTTGTCGGTCGAGAACGGGATGAAGTGGATCTGGATGTCCGGCGTCGCCAGCCGCGGATCGGTCTTGAAGAATGCGCCCGAAGTGCCGGCGGCGATCGTCAGCGGTCCGCGCCGCAAGGCCGCATAATGCGCACCGGCCCAAAGGCGGCGCAGCGGATGATTGACGACGTCGTTGAGCGTGACACGCTGCAGGCAGCGCGTGATCAGCCGCACCTGCAGATGATCCTGCAGATCATTGCCGACGCCCGCCTGGTCAAGCACGACCTCGATGCCGTGCTTCCTCAACAGCTCCGCCGGCCCGACGCCGGAGAGTTGCAGCAATTGCGGTGAGTTGTAGGCGCCGCCGGAGACCAGGATCTCGCGCCGGGCACGCGCCGTGCGAACACGCCCCTCCTGCTTGAATTCGACGGCGCGCGCACGGCGTCCTTCGAAGACGATGCGCTGCGCCAGCGCCGAGGTCTCGACATGCAGATTGCCGCGCTTCATCGCGGGGCGCAGATAGGAGAATGCGCTGCTGGCGCGGCGGCCGCGCCGCGTCGTGGTCTGGAAGAAGCCGGCGCCCTCCTGGGTCGCGCCATTGAAATCGGGATTGGTGGGAATGCCGACCTCGTCCGCCGCCTTCACAAAGGCTTCCGACAGCGGATCGTGATGCCGCCAGTCCGACACCGGCAGCGGACCGCCCGCGCCGTGATACTTGTTCGCGCCGCGCTGCTGATCTTCCGCCCGCTTGAAATAGGGCAGCACCTCGTCATAGCCCCAGCCGGCATTGCCGCGCTGGCGCCAGCGGTCGTAATCCTCGTGCTGGCCGCGCACATAGAGCAGACCGTTGATCGAGCTCGAACCGCCCAGCACTTTTCCGCGGGGCTGAAACACCTGACGCCCGTGCAGTTCCGGCTCGGGCTCGGTCTGGTACATCCAGTTGACGGTTTTTTCCTTGAACAGCTTTCCGTAGCCGAGCGGCACATGGATCCAGATGTTGGTATCCTTGGGTCCCGCCTCCAGCAGCAGCACCGAGTTCTTGCCGTCGGCGCTCAAGCGATTGGCGAGCACGCAACCGGCGGAACCAGCGCCCACGATCACGTAATCGAATTCCAAGCTGTCGCTGTTATTGTTCATTTGTTTCCCCCAGGTTTTTATTTTCTGTGGTGGTACAGACAAAGCTACAATTTGAAAAGACTTATCGCCATGCGCCTTCGCCTGAGGGCCTTGACTGCCACGCTCGATTGGCCGCTCCGCCGGCAGCGCCGCGCCCGATCGCCGTCAAGCGCATTTGTATCGATTTGTTAGCGATGCACGCGCACGCGGTTATCACAACGTCTTGTTGCGATGTCCGCACCCTCCATAATTCACAGTTTGTCAAAGCTTTGCGGCGAGGTTCCGCAATCGGCGCCCGCCTTGGGGCCAAGCCTGCAGGGCGAGGGATGCGGACGTATCTGAGCTCATATTTCTCAAAATTGTTCGCCGGCGATCTCGCCGCGTTCGGCGGACCGGCAACGGACGAGACGGGCGCCGGCTATATCCGCTCTGAGCAGATGTCGCTTGTGCTCGGCCATGCCGTCGGCTTCATGCTGGCCAACGTCTGCAACGCGACCATACTTGCGATCGCGCTCTGGCACTCGGCGGACTGGCTTCCTGCCACCATCTGGACCGCGACCGTGGCCGGCGGCGCGATATGGCTCGGATGGCAGTCACGCGCGTCGCGACGAATTGCAAAGCCGCAGTTCGTCTCTCGCCGCACCATGCATCGATTGGTACAAAACGCACTCGTGCTGGGATCCGCGTGGGCGATCGTTCCGGTGGCGTTCTTTGCCAACGCCTCCAACGGCGGCCAACTGGTGATTACCTGTCTTTGCGCCGGAATGCTTGCGGGCGGCGCGCTCGCCTTCGCCACCATTCCGATCGCCACCATCGCCTTTACCACGCCGATCTTTATCGGCTCCACGATCTGCCTGTACAGGATTGGCGACTTCGTCTACCTGCTGGTTGCAATCCTGCTCGCGATCTATGGCTTCGTGCTGCTCCGCGCCGTGTTCGTTAATTCCTTCGAATTCACACGGCGCATCATCACCCAGCTCGAGGCGGAGCGGACCGTGCGGCGGGATCTGCTGACGGGGCTGCCCAACCGAATTGCCTTCAACGAAACCCTGGAAGCCGCGCTTGACCGGCTGGCACGCACCGGCGAGGAGTTTGCCGTGCTGCTGCTCGATCTCGATCGCTTCAAGGAGGTGAACGACAAGTTCGGCCATCCCGCCGGGGACGAGTTTCTGGTCCAGGCGGCTGCGCGACTGCAACGCTGCACCCGCACCACCGAACATGTTGCACGCATCGGTGGCGACGAGTTCGCGCTGATCATGGCCAATCTGACCAGGCCGAAAGACGCCTTCGAGATCGCCGAATGTTTCGTTGCCGCCTTCGACGATCCGTTCGTGATCGATGGACGCGAAGCGTTCGGGGCAACCAGCGTCGGCATCGTGCTGGCGCCGCGCGACGGCAATACGCCCCACGACCTCATGAAACATGTCGACATCGCGCTGTATCGCGCCAAGAAGGCAGGACCCGGCACGATCTGCTTCTTCGAACCCGGCGACGACAAGTCGGCGCGCGATCGCCTGGCGTTGCGGCGGGATCTGGAAGGGGCAATCGAGCGCGACGAGTTGTTCCTGGTGTATCAGCCATTCATCGAGATCGGCGAGAACCGCATCACCGGGTTCGAAGCACTGCTGCGCTGGCGGCATCCCGAGCGCGGACTGGTTTCGCCCAGCGACTTCATCCCGATCGCGGAAGAGACCGGGCTGATCCACCAGATCGGCGAGTGGGTGGTCCGCCGCGCCTGCCTGACGCTTGCCGAATGGCCCGACGACATCCGCGTGGCTGTGAATTTCTCCGCGGTGCAGTTCAACAATGCCGGCATCCTGCAGACGATCGTGCAGGCGCTTGCGCAAGCCGGCGTGCGCCCCGATCGGCTCGAGATCGAGATCACGGAATCGATGCTGATCGCAAAGTATGGATCGGCCTTGTCGATCCTGAACTCGCTGTTGGATTTGGGAGTGACGGTTGCGCTCGACGATTTCGGCACCGGCTTCTCCTCCCTGACATACTTGCGCAAACTGCCTTTCAGCCGCATCAAGATCGACCAATCCTTCATCCGCGACATGCTGGTGCAGCCCGACTGCGCCGCAATCGTCAAATCCGTGATCGGGCTTGCGCGGGAGCTGCGCATCGGCGTGGTGGCGGAAGGCGTTGAGACGGCCGACCAGCTCGAATATCTGCGCCAGACGAACTGCGACGAAGCCCAGGGCTATTTCATTGGCCGGCCGGTTCCGGCCGAACAGATCCCTGCTCTGCTCGACAAGATGCAGCGCTCGATCCACGCGGCCTAGATTGGACGCCAACCCGCTCCAACTTGCCCCGCCGCTCCGTCCGCCTGTCCATTTATGGTGACGCCGCGGACGCTTGACGCGTCGCCCTGCTCTGTCTTCAAGAGCGGCCAGATCTTTTGCGACTGCGAAATGGCATCCGCGATACCAGGGCCAGTCACGTCGGACACCGCAAGGCACGTCGTCACATCGTGGAACTCTAGAACGGAAAAAATCGATTTTCGATTGACAGCAATGGTCGAGCCCGTCAATCTCCACCGCCATGAACGGCATCGAGTTGAGTTTTCGTGAGGGATTTGGCGAAGAGCGGCCGCGCAGCCTGACGTCTGCGGTGCAGGAGCGGCTGCGCGCGGACATCCTTTCGACCCGGCTCTTGCCCGGCCAGAAGCTCCACATCGCGGGTCTCGCCAAACAGTTTTCCGTCAGCCTCGCAGCGGTGCGCGAGGCGCTGTCGCGGCTGGTGGCGGATGGGTTGGTGCAGGCCTCCGACCAGCGCGGCTTTCGCGTCAGCCCGGTCTCGCTCGCCGATCTCGCCGACGTCACGCAGACGCGGATCGATATCGAAGGACTGGCGCTGCGGCGTTCGATCGAACGCGGCGACGCGGCCTGGCTCGCGGCTGTCGAGGCCGCCTGGGAGGCGCTGAAGGCGGTGCCCTACCGCTATCCCGATCAGCCGGGCGTGCACTATGAAGAATGGGTGGTGCGCCACCGCGTTTTTCATCGCGCGCTCGTCAATGCCTGCGGCTCGCGGTGGCTGCTCGGCTTTCGTGACGAATTGCACGAGCAGAGTGAGCGCTATCGCCGGCTGTCGATCCGGCGCGAGGTCGGCAAGCCGCGCGATGTCGAAGCCGAGCACGCCGCGATTGTCGAAGCCGTACGCAGGCGCGACGCGGATGCCGCCGTCATCGCGCTGTCCAAGCACTTCACGGTCACCATGGAATTCGTCGAGCTCGCCGCGCCCCGGATCTCGGAGGTGAACGGCACGAACTGAAGGCCGGGAGCAGTTCCCGGAAACAAACAGCCATCCCGGAGGAAACAGAACTATGCCCATGTCCCGCCGCCATGCCCTGGCGTCGCTCGTCGCCGTCACCGTGCTCGCTGCGCCTGTCGCCGCCTCCGCGGCCGAGACGATTCGCGTCGGACTGCCGACCAAGACCTATTGGCCGACGACGATCGCCGAGACCGCCGTGCGGCAGAAGCTGTTCGAAAAGGAAGGCATCAACGCCGAACTGACCATCTACCGCGGCGGTGCGGAGACCTTCGAGGCGATGGCGGCAGGTGCTGCCGACATCATTCTCGATCCGCCCTCGCTGGTGTCAGCCGGACGCAAGAAGGGCGTGATGTCGAAACTCGTTGCCAACGCCGCGATGGGCAGCTTCGGCTGGCAACTGATGGTGCCGGTCAAGTCGACGCTCGAGGTGAAGGATCTGAACGGCAAGAAAGTCGCGATCACCTCGGCCGGCTCCGGCTCCGACCTGCTCGCGCTGTGGACCGCGCAGGACAAGAAGCTCGAATTCACCCGCGTGCCGGTCGGCGGTGGCGGCCTGGTGCCGAACCTGCTCGCGGGCAATGTCGATGCCGCCGTGGTCTATTCGCCGCTCAGCTTCCAGATTGCGAAATCGGGCGAGGCACGCACCATTCTCGACTACGCCACGGCGGTGCCGCCGAATCTGAGCGCCGGCTGGATCGTGCTCGACAAATATGCCGATGCCAAGCCCGAGGTGGTGCAGAAGGCCGTCAACGCGCTCTACGGCGCGCTGCAATTCATGCGCGCCAACCGCGACACGACGGTGAAGCTGATCTCTGAGCTTTACGAGATGCCGGCCGAGATCGCCGCGCTGGAATATGAGAACACGATTCTGAAGCTGGAGACCGACGGCAACATGGGTGCCGCGAACGTGCCCGCCGCCGTGCAGCTTTCGCTCGATCTCGCCAAGCTCGGCGGGCTCAAGGACATCGTGCCGGTGGAGGAGATCATCTCCACCAAGTTCAAGCCGGTGCCGACGAAGTTCTGAGATGCAGGGCACACTTGCCATAAAGCTGGCGCGGATCGCGATCGTGGTCGCGATCTTTGCGCTGTGGGAATTGCTGTCGCGCACCGGCATCGTCAATCCGCGGCTGCTGCCGTCGGCGTCCGACACGCTGGTGACGCTCGGCGATCTCCTGCAGCGCGCCGCCGTGCGCAAGGATCTGATGGTGACGGCGACCGAAGTGCTGGCCGCGTTCGCGCTCGCGGTCCCCTCAGGCGCGCTGATCGGGTTCCTGATCGCGGAAAACCGCTACTTTGCGGAAGTGGCAAAGCCGCTCTTGTTCTTCGCCTTCAGCATCCCGAAATCGATCTTCCTGCCGATGTTCATCCTGGTGTTCGGCGTCGGCTTCTCGCAGAAGGTCGGGTTCGGTTTCTTCTCGACCATCTTCATCGTGATCATGTCGACCACGACGGCGGTGGAGTCGGTGAAGGTGGAGCATTTGACGGTCGCCCGCTCCTATGGCGCGACGCCCGCGCAGACCGCGTTCCGCGTCTATCTGCCGAGCATGCTGCCGGTGCTGCTGGAGGCGTTGCGGATCTCCATGATCTTCAACCTGACCGGCGTCATCCTCGCTGAAATGTACGCCTCGCGCGACGGCATCGGCCACCAGATCGCGACCTGGGGCGAGAACTTCCAGATGAAGCAATTGCTGGCGGGCGTGGTGATGGTCGCGGCGATCGCGATGACCTTCAACGAACTGATCAGATGGGTGGAAACGCGATGCAGCCATTGGCGAACGTGACACCGCTAAAGCCGCCGCCGCGCGCCGGCGCGATCGAGGTCAAAAATGTCGGCCAAGTCTTCAAGACGTCGACGCAGGACGTGGTCGCGCTCGACAATGTCTCGCTCGAGATCAAGCCGGGCCGCTTCGTCGTGCTGGTCGGCCCGAGCGGCTGCGGCAAGTCGACGCTTTTGATGATGATGGCCGGCCTGCGCCAGCAGACCACGGGCACCATCACCATCAACGGCGCGCCGATCCCCAAGCCCGACCCGGACCGCGTCGGCGTGGTGTTCCAGGAAGCGAGCCTGTTTCCATGGCTGACCGCGGAGGAGAATGTCGAGTTTCCGCTGGCGCTGCGCGGCGTCGCCAAGAGCGAACGCCGCGCCAAGGCGCAGGAGGCGCTGAAGCTGGTCGGGCTCGATGGTTTCGGCAAACGTCATCCGCATGAATTGTCCGGCGGCATGAAGCAGCGCGTCTCGATCGCCCGCGGCCTGGTGCAGGATCCGCCGGTGCTGTTGATGGACGAGCCGTTCGCCGCGCTCGACGAGCAGACCCGCATGACCATGGGCGACGAATTGCTCCGCATCTGGTCCGCGACCGGCAAGACCGTCGTGTTCGTCACCCACAGCCTGACCGAGGCGGTCTACCTCGCCGACGAAGTGATCGTGATGTCGGCGCGGCCCGGCCGCATCGTCGACCATCTGCAGGTGCCGCTGCCGCGGCCGCGCACCTATGAGATGCTGAGCGGCGATGCCTTCGGCACGCTGCGCGACCGCATCTGGCGGCATATCCGCAAATCGGCGTGAGGCTTCGATGAGCGCCAAGACGCTGCGGCATCTGATCGTGATCGGCCTGATTGCGCTGTGGGAAATCCTGCCGCGCACCGGCCTCATTCCGGAACTGTTCCTGCCGTCGCTTTCCTCGACGCTGAGGGCCGGATGGAACGAGGCGCCGGAATATGGTCACGCGCTGGCGGTGACGCTCTACGAGGTCGCGATCTCGATGGCGTTCGCCTGCGGCGGCGGCATCCTGCTCGGCGCCATCGTTGGCAGCGTGCCGCGGCCGCGCGTGCTGATCATGCCGATGGTCTCGAGCCTCTATGCGGTGCCGCTGGTGATCCTCTATCCCGTGTTCACGGTGTGGCTCGGCATCGGCACGGAATCCAAGATCGCCTTCGCCTCGATCTACGGTTTCCTGCCGACGATGCTCGCAACCGCAGCCGGCATCCAGACCATCGACCCGCAGCTCATACTTGCCGCGCGCAGCATGGGCGCAACGATGAGCCAGCGCCTCGTCCGCGTCATCATCCCGGCGGCGATCCCGACCGTGCTGTCGGGCCTGCGCGTCGGCGGCGCGCTCGTCATCGTCGGCGTGGTGGTGTCGGAGATGCTGATCTCGTCCGCCGGCATCGGCTACCTGATCTCGCGCTACCGCACCATCCTGGACAGCCCGCATGTCTTTGCCGGCGTGCTGCTGGTGCTGTTCATGGCGATGGCCTTCAATGCCTTGATCAAGTGGATCGAGCGCAAGGCCGCGATCTGGCAGACCGGCACCCGCGCCGGCCAGAGCGCCGCCGACGACATCGGGTCCGGTGCCGTGCAGCCAGCGACGTAAGGGATGCCAGCGTGTTCGACCTGACACTGAGTTTCGACAATGGCCCGGAGCCTGAGGTCACGCCGCGCGTGCTCGACATCCTGCGCGAGCGCGACATCAAGACGACGTTCTTCGTGATCGGCGAAAAGCTTGGCGATCCCGCACGACGCAGGCTTGCGGTCCGCGCTCACGACGACGGCCACTGGATCGGCAACCACACCTTCACCCACAGCATTCCGCTCGGCCTGCAACCTGATGCGGATACGGCGGAGAACGAGATCGGCCGCACGCAGGCCGCGATCGGCGCCCTCGCCCATCCGCAGCGCTGGTTCCGGCCGTTCGGCGGCGGCGGCAATCTCGACAACCGGCT
This sequence comes from Bradyrhizobium sp. 31Argb, assembly GCF_043638955.1. Taxonomy (NCBI): domain Bacteria; kingdom Pseudomonadati; phylum Pseudomonadota; class Alphaproteobacteria; order Hyphomicrobiales; family Nitrobacteraceae; genus Bradyrhizobium; species Bradyrhizobium sp. 31Argb. The sequence goes on from NZ_JBEGDB010000076.1 coordinate 23,526, forward strand.
GCTCAAGCCGTCCGTGGTCGATTACCTCAAGCGCAACAAACATAGCTGCGTGCTCTGGAATGCGATCCCGCGCGACTGGAACGATCCGGACGGCTGGGTCGACCGCGCACTCGATCAATGCCGTTCGCAGCCCTGGACGTTGATGGTGGTGCACGACCTGCCGACCGGCGCGATGGAGCATCTCGAGGATTTCCTCGATCGCGCCGCCGCCCTTGGTGCCCGCTTCCGCCAGGAGTTTCCGCCCGACTGCGTCCCGATCCGTTCGGGCGAGATCGTGCTGCCTATCGACGCCTACGTTTCCTCCATCGAAGAAAGAGTCAAATCATGAAGATCGCAAGTTTCAAGGCGGCCAATGTCGCAAGCTACGGCACCGTCACCGACGCCGGCGTGATCGACGCCGGCAAGTGGCTGAAGGACTTTCCCACGCTGAAGGCGCTGCTTGCGAAAGGCTCGCTCGAGGAGCTGAAGAAGCTGCAGGGCGAACGCGCGGACTATGCGCTCAAGGAGGTCGAGTTGCTGCCGACCGTGCCCGATCCCGACAAGATCCTCTGCATCGGCGTCAACTACGCCACGCACCTTGCCGAGAGCGGCCATCCGACGCCGCCGCATCCGATGATCTTCACCCGCTTCGCCAACAGCCAGGTCGGCGCCGGCCAGCCGATGATCCGGCCGCTGGAGTCCGAGCGTTTCGACTATGAAGGCGAGATGGCTGTCATCATCGGCAAGGCCGGCCGGCGGATTTCGCGCGAGGCTGCGCTTTCGCATGTGGCCGGCTACGCCTGCTACAATGACGGCAGCATCCGCGACTGGCAGCGCCACACCTCGCAGTTCGCGCCGGGCAAGAATTTCGTCGGCACCGGCGCCTTCGGCCCGTGGATGGTGACGACGGATGAGATATCAGACATCAGCAAGCAGAGCATCGCCACCCGCCTCAACGGCGTCGAGGTGCAGGCCGCACCGATCTCGGACCTCGTGTTCGACGTCCCTGCCCTGATCGCCTACTGCTCAACCTTCACCGAGCTTGCGCCCGGCGACGTCATCGTCACCGGCACCACCGGCGGTGTCGGCGCCTATCGCAACCCGCCGCTCTGGATGAAGGAAGGCGACGTGGTCGAGGTCGAGATTTCCGGCATCGGCGTGCTGCGCAATCCCGTCAAGGACGAAGCCGCGGCCGCAGCGACGCGTGCGGCCTGAAGCCGAACCAAGAACAACAAGGAGACTATCATGAACCTCCCGACGCATCTCTTGCCGACCACCGTGGTCGGCAGCTACCCGCAGCCGGAATGGCTGGTCGATCGCGCCATGCTGTCAAAGGTCGTGCCGCGCACCCGCCTGCATGCGATGTGGCGGTTGCCGGCCGAGCACTTGGAAGAAGCGCAGGACGATGCAACCATCGTCGCCATCAGAGACATGGAGCGCGCCGGCATCGATATCGTGACCGATGGCGAGATCCGCCGCGAAAGCTATTCCAACCGCTTTGCGACCGCGCTCGAAGGCATCGATGACGAAAATCCCGCTGTCATCACCGCTCGCACCGGCAGCACGCAAACGCCGGTGCCGCGCGTGGTCGGCCCGGTGAAGCGGACGCGCGCCGTCGAGCTGCATGACATGCAGTTCCTGCGGCAGAACACCGACCGCGCGGCCAAGATCACCCTGCCCGGCCCGTTCACCATGAGCCAGCAGGCCAAGAACGAGTTCTACAAGGACGATGAGGAACTCGCGATGGCCTTCGCGGAAGCCGTCAACGCCGAGGCGCTCGACCTGCAGAAGGCCGGCGCCGACGTGATCCAGCTCGACGAGCCCTGGGTGCGCAACAATCCGGACCTCGCCAAGCGCTATGCCGTGAAGGCGATCAACCGCGCCCTTCAAGGCATCACGGTGCCCACCGTCGTGCATCTCTGCTTCGGCTATGCCGCGGTTGTGCCGGGCTCGAACAAGCCGGCCGGCTATTCCTTCCTCGGCGAGCTCAACGACACCACGGCCGACCAGATCTCGATCGAGGCCGCGCAGCCGAAGCTCGATCTCGGCGTGCTCAAGGAGCTCTCGTCGAAGAAGATCATGCTTGGCGTGCTTGACCTCGGCAATCCGGAGATCGAGTCGGTGGAGACGGTCGCGGGACGCATCCGCAATGGCCTGAAGCAAGTGCCAGCCGAACGGCTGGTGGTCGCGCCCGACTGCGGCATGAAGTACATGCCGCGCCACGTTGCGTTCGGAAAGCTGAAGTCGATGTGCGACGCCGCCGCGCTGGTGCGGAAAGAGATCGGCGGTTGATGCGATCACATCCGCCGCTTGCGCCCGTAGGCGGCGGATAGAGATTGGGCCTTACGACTGCGATGCCGAGCGCGTGGCTGCGGCCTGCGGTGGGCGGTCGTTGAGCCGGACCACGACGACGATCCGCTTGATTTCGCCGTTGCGGTAGGCCTTCAGGAAATGGTCGTAGTTCTTGATCGAGACGCAGCCGTTGGAATCGCCGTTCGGGCCGAGCATGTAGGGGTGGGCCAGCAGGCCGGCGCGGCCGAACGTATCCGTGCCATCGACCGGGGTCATGCGCAGCGCCGGCACGCCATGGAACAGCTTCTCGCGCGGCTTCATCTCGTAGATGCCGGGCGGCGTCGCGCCGGCGTTGCGGGCAGTCACACGGGAAGGATCATCCATCAGGCTGCCAAGTCCCGAATGCGCCTCGAGCTTGGTGCCGTCAGGCATGTAAACGGTGCGCGCCGTGATGTCATAGACAGCGGTCGTGCTGTCATAGCCGAGCGTCGTCAGGCTCGGCCCGGTGCCGGGAAGGATTCCGCCATTCGGCTCGAGGGACGCCAGTTGCACCCGTCCTGGCACCCAGTCGGTGATCTTCTGCCAAATGGAGCGTTCCTCCGCCTGCGCGACGGGTGCCGGAGCGGGCGGCAGATCGTTCTTGACCTGCAGGTTCGCATCGACCGGGCGCGACCGCGGCAGCGGAATCGCGGCGACCGTGGAAGACGGCGCCGGGTTGGGCGGGCTGGCTTGCACGGGTTCATCAGTCTGGGTGTCGCGAAGCTGCTCGGTCAGCGAACCCTGGATATGGGCGAATTCCGCATTGAAATCGTTACGGCTGCCACGAAGCATCGGGCGCGAGGGATAGTAGATAAAGGCGGAATCGAGCGTCGAGCGCGCCCCGAACCGATCGTTGAAGGAAATCGCCGCGGACGTGTTCGCCAAGGCCGAACCGCGCAGCAAATCCAAGGGGTTAATCTCTGTGATCCAGACGGCAAGGGCAGACGCCAACGCAAACGAGGCGACAGAAAATGTCGCCTTGCCCACCCATCGAGCACCACCCCGCGGGCGCTCGGCTGCACCTGTCCCAATATGACCCATCTAACCCCGGTTCGGCGCACCGGAGCCTCTGACGGGCTCCAGAAGGGATTCACCGAATGACCGGGGATATCACGGAACAAGACTTGGGCACAATCGAGACCAAATACCCGGTCACCCCCGAAAAGTGATGACGGAAAGGCCCGCGCAAGCCGGGCTTAGGGAGCCAGATACCGCAGCAGTTCCGGGTCGTCCCTGATGGCGGCGGCCGGGCCCTGCAGCGCGACGCGGCCGCGATCGAGGACATAGGCGTAGTCGGCCACCCGCAGCGCAAGGTCGAGGTGCTGCTCGACGATGACGACCGCGATGTCCTTTGCCAGTTCGATCAGGCGCTCGGTGATCTCCTCGATCACACCGATCCAGACGCCCTCGGTCGGCTCATCCAGCAGCAGCAGTTTCGGGTCGCCGAGCATCGCGCGGCCGATCGCCAGCATCTTGCGCTCGCCGCCCGATAGCGTGCCGGCGGGCTGGTCCAGTCGCTGGGCCAACTTCGGAAAGATCGCCAGCACCCGATCGATGGCGGCGGCGTCCCGATTGTAGAGCGCGCCGACCGCAAGATTATCGCGCACGGACAGCCGCGCGAACACCGAATACTCCTGCGGCACATAGCCGATGCCGAGCCGCACGCGCTCCTCGGTCGGGCGGCGGCCGATATCCTTGCCGTCGAACTTGAGCTCGCCATTGGACAGGCCCAGTTCGCCGACGATGGTCTTCATCAGCGTGGTCTTGCCGGCACCGTTGCGGCCGAGCACGGCGACACCGCCGCGCCAGGGAATGCCCATATTGACGTCGAACAGGACCTGGCTGCGGCCATAGCCGGCGTCGAGATTGATGATATCGAGGAACTGGCTGTCAGGCACGGCGCAGATAGATCTCCTGTACGTCCGGGCTCGCCTGGATCTCGGCGACGGTGCCGCTCTCAAGCACCCGACCCTGGTCGAGCACGGTGAGCCGATCGCAGATGTCGCGGATGAAATCGAGGTCGTGCTCGACGATCACGAGCGAGCAATGCGACTTGATCGGCTGCAGCAATTCGCCGGTGACGCGCCGCTCCTCCAGGCTCATGCCGCCGGTCGGCTCGTCCAGCAGCAACAGCCGCGGCTTGCCGGCGAGCGCCATCGCGATCTCCAGCCATTGCTGCTGGCCATGCGACAGCGTCGCCGCCGCGTCATGGGCGCGATCGGCGAGGCGGAACTGAGTGAGCATCGCCATGACCTGGTCGTGCAATATGCCGCGGGTGCGCGACAGCACGAGGTCGAGCAGCGAGCATTGCGCCTGCAGCGCCAGCAGGATGTTGTCGTAAAGCGTCAGCGACGGCAGCACGCTGGTGATCTGGAATTTCAGGCTCATGCCGGCGCGGGCGCGCTCGGTCGGCGACAGCGCGGTGATGTCGCTGCCCGCAAAGTGCACGGTGCCCTCGGTCGGCGTTTCGGCGCCGGCGACGCATTTCATCAGCGTGCTCTTGCCCGAACCGTTCGGGCCGATCAGGCCGTGAAATTCGTTCTCGGAGACCGTCAGCCCCGCGCCGTCAAGCGCGGTCAATTTGCCGAACACCTTCTTGATGCCGGTGGCTTCAAGGAGCGGCATGGCTGCTCCCCTTCGTCTTTCCGCCGAAGCTGCCGACGCGCTCGCGTTCGCCGAGCACGAAGCTGATCAGGCCGAGCGGGCGGAACAGGATCACCAGGAGCAGCAACACGCCGAGGAGGATCGGCCAGATGTCGCGGTAATTGTCTGATAGCCAGAAGCTGACGCCCTCGATGATCACGGCACCGATGACGGCGCCGATCAGCGTGCCCGATCCGCCGAAGAGGACGTAGAGCACGACCTGGGTCGAGATCACGACGCCCAGCATGTTGGGCCAGACGAACCCCTCGTGAAACGCATAGAGACCACCGGCGAGGCCCGCGATGGTGCCGCCGACGGTAAAGACGATCGCCTTCAGATGCTGCGCCTTGTAGCCGAAGAAGGCGATGCGCTGCTCGTTCTCGCGCAGGCCTGCGAGCGCAAGGCCGAATTGCGAGCGCACCAGGAAGCGGCACAGCAGATAGACGACGAGCAGAATGCCGAGCGCGAGATAGTAATAGACCGGCCCCTCCGTAATATCGTAGCTGCCGAGCGACATCGGCGGGATCGAAGGAATGCCGTTCTGCCCGCCGAGATAATACCAGCCGCGCGCCAGGCGATCGGCGGCATAGGACCCGGTGAGGGTGCCGAGCGCGACGAAGATCATGCTCGACGGATTCCGGCCGAGCAACAGGAAGCAGCCGAGCAGGAGCGAGAATATCAACCCGATCAGCATCGCCGCCGGCAGCACCAGGAAGATCGAAGTGACGTTGAGATCGCGCGCCAGCAGCGCCACGCCGTAGCCCGCCGAGCCGAAGAACAGCGCCTGGCCAAAGCTCATGATGCCGGCATAGCCCCAGACGAGGTCGAACGACAGCGCGAACAGCGCGAGGATGATGACGCGGGTGGCGAAGACGGTCAGATAATCCTGCAGCACCAGCGGCAGGAAGACTGCGACCAGCAGCGCCAGGACTTCCACGATCGGCAGGACCCTGCGCGGCGTTCTGGCCTGTGACGCCAGCGCGGCGGTCGCGCCGCGTTCAGCCTTCGAGATGTCCGGCCGTTCGTCGATCCCCGTACGAACCGCCTGCTCGGTTGCGCCCATTCTTGACTCAGCATTCCTTGGGGTCGACGAGCCCGCTGCTGCGGGCCACGATCTCGTACACGCCGCCCTTGGCGACGGCGGTGTACATGTTCATCTTGCAGTGCCGCTTGCCCGGCACCATCTCGGCGGGACCGCCCGGCCCTTCCGCGATCTTGGCATGATCCAGCGCAGCCGCAACGGAATCGCGATCGACCTTGCCGGCCTCCTTGACGGCGGCTGCCCATAGCTTCAATCCGCGGTAGGTGCCTGTCGCGGCGCTGCCGGCGGCGAACAGGAAGTTGCCGGGGAAGTCCTTCTCGTAGGTCGCCTGGATCTTGGCGCTGACCGGATCGTCCTTGGTCAGCACCTTGAAATAGTCGAGGCAGCTCGCGAGGCCTTCGATCTCGTTGGCCTGGTTGATGTTGAGCGTGTTCTCGTCATAGTAGACGCAGGATAGCCGGCCGCCGTTCTTCAGGAAGCCAGCTTCATAGAGCTGCTTGAAGAACGGACCGACGCCGGGCGGGATTACCGTGTTGAAAACGACGTCGACCTTATTGGAGATGATGCGGTTGACGGTGGCGCTGAAATCGACCTGGTCGAGCGGGTAATATTCCTCGAAGATCACCTCGCCGCCATTGGCCTCGATCACCTTGCGCGCGTAGACGTTCAGCGTATGCGGCCAGACGTAGTTGGCGCTTGGCAGTGCGAAGCGCTTGCCGCCGTTCTTGATCAGCCAGGGGATGAACTCGTCGCATTGCTGCGCAGGCGTCGGGCCGGTGCAGAACAGATAAGGCGTGCACTCCTTGCCCTCATAGAGCTGCGGATAGATGTAGAGCGTCTTGCCGCGGGCGACGATCGGGTCCTTGATTGCGTTGCGCATCGAGCTCGTAATGCCGCCGAGCACGAGATCCACCTTGTCGCGCTGGATCAATTTGCGGACGTTGCCGACCGCGACCGACTCGTTCGACGCGGTGTCCTCGATGAAGAGCTCGATCGGACGGCCAAGCAGGCCGCCGGCATCGTTGATCTCCTTGACCACCATCTTGGCCGTATTGGCGTCGGCATTGCCGGCATAGGCGATCGGTCCGGTCAAGTCGGTGGCGATGCCGACCTTGATCGGGCCTTCGGCCGCATTGGCCCATTCGGGACGGATCACCCAGCTTCCCACGCCGGTCGCGATCGCGGTGGAGGCAAAGGCAAAGTTTTGCAGGAAACGACGCCGGCTTAATTTCAAATAATCGCTACGCATGAGACTAGGCCGTGTGGACAGTTACCTTATCCAGAGCAGAGTGGCGGCAATGGCGACGACGGCGAAGTAGTTTCGCGCG